>JBDSAK010000389.1:0-16787 GCA_039922195.1 Mycobacteriales bacterium | reverse complement strand
CTTCACCGCGGTGCCGGTCAGCGTGCTGCAGCGCAACTTCCCATACATGAAGGCTGCGGGTGGCTCGTTCTTCGACAACGTCGAATCGGCGGAGGGTTTGCCCTTCGGAACCCCGGACGAGCTGGTCACGACGCGCATCGCGGCAGAAGAGTTCACCGAGGCGAAGATGGCGGCCATGCGGGCGCACCGCAGCCAGATCGGCGAGCGCAGCGTGTTCTTCTCACTGCCCGAGGAGCTGGCCGCCGGTTCCTGGGGAGTCGAGTACCTGACCCTGGTCCGTGGCCAGCTCGGCGAGCGCGCCGAAGACGGTTTCGAGTCGGACCTCTTCACCTGAGCCCGCGGCGCGCACCCGAAGGAAGATCACCTGTAGTGACGGGGGGACGTCGAGACGCTAGGCCGAACGAGTGAAAGAGTCACTCTTCGTAGTCGGCCGGGTTTGCGCCATGCCATAGTCCGGGCAGCGAGTAGCACAGTTGTCCGGTTACCTGATCGGCAGCCGGTTGCCAGACCTTGAGCGAGAGCGAGGAAGTTTTTTCCTCGCGGCGCCCAGGTGCCGTGGTCGACATGGAGGAGCGCGCCAGTATGGAACCGAAGCTCGAGTCGGCGGCCTCGACAGCTCAGCTGCTGGCCGGCACGGGCGGGCGGGTCCTGGACGCGCGCGTCATGGATGTCGGTCGCACTCGCGAGACGCGCCGGCGGCAGCGACTCTGGAAGCTGACGGCGTACCTGGCCGTACCGACAGCGTTCCTCTGGTACCGGATCGCCGTCGACCGGCCCTTCAACGTGATCGCGCTGCCGAAGATCGACCTGCTGCTGCTGATGCCGATGCTCTTCTTCGCGTCACTGATCATGCTGCTCGGGGTGCAGTTCTTCGCGACGGGTCGCTCACCGCACACGCTCTTCCGTCCGGAGCAGATCGAGGTCGGCTTGAGCGATGTCGTCGGCATCGACCCGGTCAAGGACGAGGTCGTCCGGTCGCTCAACCTCTTCCTCGCGCACAAGTCGTTCGCTCGCGACATGGGCGGACGGCCCCGTCGTGGTCTGCTCTTCGAGGGCGCGCCCGGCACCGGCAAGACGCACACCGCGAAAGCGATGGCCCGCGAGGCCGGAGTGCCGTTCCTGTTCGCTTCCGCGACGTCGTTCCAGTCGTCCTTCCAGGGTGCGTCGCAGCGCAAGGTCCGCATGTTCTTCAAGGCGTTGCGCGCCGCTGCAGAAAAGGAAGGCGGTGCCATCGGTTTCATCGACGAGGTCGATGCCATCGCCAAGGCGCGTCATGGACTGGCGTCCATGACGATCTCTCCCAACGTCGAGATCTCTGGCTGCGGCGGCCTCATCGGGCTACCGAGCGTTGCCGACCTCAACAGCGCGTCGACGCAGGTCAGCCAGTTCACCGGCGGCGGTGACCTCGACTCGGTCGTCAACGAGCTGCTGGTCCAAATGCAGTCGTTCGACGAGCCGACCGGTATGGCAAAGTTCCGCGGCCGGTGGGTCGACCGCATCAACCTGCTGCTGCCGGAGAACGGCCAGATCCGCAAGAAGCCGGTGCCGGTCGCCAACATCATGCTGATCGCTTCCACCAACCGCGTGGACCAGCTCGACCCCGCCTTGCTGCGTCCCGGCCGGTTCGACCGTTGCTTGACCTTCGAGCTTCCTGACCGGTCGGGCCGACGCGAACTGCTCGACCACTTCCTCGCCCGCAAGGCGCACGACCACGAGCTCGACGACGGTGCGCAGCGCGACGCGATGGCAGCGATCATGCAGGGCTATACCCCGGCCATGATCGAGGGCCTGCTCGACGAGGCGCTGATCAACGCCGTCCGCCGTGGCTCAGGACAGATGAGCCGCAAGGACGTCGAGACAGCGCGACTGACGACCGAGATCGGCATGGGCCAGCCGAAGGCCTACACCGACTACGAGCGCCAGCTCATCGCCACCCACGAGGCCGGTCACACGACCATGGCCTGGCTGGTGGCGCCGCACCGCCGCCTCGAGGTGCTCTCGATCATCAAGCGCAAGGACGCGCTGGGCATGCTCGCGCACGGCGACACCGAGGAGGTCTACACCCGCTCACGCAGCGAGATGCTGGCGCTGATACAGATCGCGTTCGGCGGGCAATGCGCCGAAGCGCTGTGGTACGACGACGTATCGACCGGCCCGGGCGGCGACCTGCTCTACGCGACGCAGGCGGCGGCGCAGATGCTCGGCCAGTGCGGCATGGGCGAGACGCTCATCTCCTTCGGAGCGATCCAGAACGGTCCGTTCAACGGCTCGAACATCGTCGGCCGCGTCCTCGCCGACGCACAGGGCCGCCAACTCGTCGAGAAGCTGCTCGTGGAGCAGAAGGCGGTCACGCTGCGCCTGCTCGGCGAAAATCGGCATCTGGTCGAGGCGCTGCGCGACGCGCTCCTCGACCGTGACGAACTCATCGGTGCGGAGATCACCGACGTTCTCCGCGCAGCGCACGCCAAGCAGGTCGCGGCGGACGAGGCGCACGTCATCGACCTCACCGTCGCCGAGCAGCGCATCGACTCCTAGCGTCTGGAGATGTGGGACCGGGCTCGCAGGGACGCGACAGCCCGTCTCTGAACGCCGGCCGGCACGGATGCCGACCGGCGCTCAGCTACGCTCCGCACTGATGGAGCAGCCTGTGTCGCCCTGGTACGAGCGGTATGCCGGCTCGTACGACCGATGGGTCGGTCCACTCACCGTCGGCGTACTCACCGCCCTCGCCGTGGTGTCGGCCGTGTGGGCGGTAGTGCTCATGCCGTATTCCCGGCCCGATCGGGCTCCCCACCCCAGCCTGTATCCACGTATCGGCGCGTCCCTGGTGATCGCCGGGCCGGGGCTGTTCTACATCACGCTGTACGGCGGCCGGGCCGTCCGCGCCAAGCGCGGCTCACTGATCCCGGCGCTGGGGTGGCTGGCCGTCGTCATCATCATGTCGGCGGGCCGGCCCGAGGGTGACAACCCCTACCTGTTGGCCACGCTGCAGGGCGTGCTCCTCGCGCCGTTCGGCATGTGTGCCGCCGCAGCGGGCACCGTCCGTGCTCAGCTGCGCCCGTGGCCGCCGGCGGTGACCCGGCGTAGTCAAGCTTTGGCCCATTTGGCCGATAGCTGATGCAGGCGGTGCCCGACGGGCGCCGTGGCACAGCAGGCGCGAAAGGGGCCGATCGGTGAGTCACGTCGTCATCCGCATCGGCGCCAGCCGGTTCGCGCTGTCGATGGATTCGGTCGCTCAGGTCGGCAAGCTGCCCGGGTTCACCCGCGTCCCCGGTACCCCGTCCTGGGTGGCCGGTGTCGCCAACTGGCGCGGCCGCGTCCTGGGCGTCGTCGACCTCCGATCGCTGCTCGGGCTGCCTGACGACGGCGCCACCCGCGCCAAGGACGCCCGCCTGGTCATCCTCGCGAGCGGACCGGTCCAGGTCGGCGTACTCGCGGATCGCGTGGACGGCGTGATCGACATCGAGGACGACGATCTCGAGCCGACGATGCTCTCTCTCGGCGACGAAGCCGGATCGCTGCTTATGGGGCAGGCCAATGATGCCGAGGGACCAATAGGGGTGCTCGACGACTCAGCGGTGTTCGCGCTGCGCTCGCGCCTCGCCGGTGCACGCAGGGCAGGGTGAAGGAGTAATGCAGGTGGATTTCTCTCGGCGGCTCGCTCGGGTTGCTGGCCTGGCGGTGTGGCTCGAACTCGTCCTCACCGTCGCGGCGGCCTGGGTTGTCAGCGCCGGAAAGCAGCCGCCGTTCGAGGTCAACTTCTTCCTCGTGCTCGTCTGGGTCGGCGTCGGCGCCATCGGAGCGACACTGCTGACCGCGCTGCCCTACCTCCAGCGCACGCATCCGAGCGTCGAGGCCAACGTCTACTACTGGCGCCGCTCACTCATCGCACTGAATATGGTCTTCGTCACCGGCGTCAGTGCGGCGACCGGCGGTATCGACGGGCCGTTCTGGCTGCTCTACATCCCGGCTGTCATCTTCGCCGCGGTGACGTTCTCCGCCGTCCAGGCTCTGCTGTTTGGCATTGCGGCGACCCTCGGCGTGATCGTTGCTACGTGGGCCGCCGGCATCTCGTCCTCGGCCATCGGTCCGCTACTTCTCGTGTCGCCGCTTTTCCCGGCCATTGCGTGGTTCAACTCCAACCTGTCCAATGCCGTGTGGGCGCAGCAGCGCAAGGCCAACGACGAGCGCGACGAACTGCAGCGCCGCGTCGAGGAGCTGACCGAGCAGATGGAGCGCGCCGCGTCGGGCGATCTCGCGATCGACGAGCAGCCGCTGCTGGACGACGGCGCAATGAGCCTGCTGTCGCTCTCGTTCAACAACACGATCGAGAACCTGCGCAACCTCGTCACCCAGATCCGCACGGGCGGTGAGCAGATCGGCTCGAGCGCGCAGGAGCTGCTCGCGACCGCCGAGGAGCACGCCGCCAGCGCCAGCCAGCAGTCGTCGGCCGTCAGCGAGACGACCTCGACGATCGAAGAGCTCGCCGCGACCGCCGCGCAGATCGCCGATACCTCGGAAGCTGTCGCGCGCTACGCCGCCGAAACCCTGCGGTACGCCGAGCAGGGCCGCGAGGCGGTCCAGCTCTCCGTCGAATCGATGGACCAGATCGCCGCCCGCGTCGAAGGCATCGCGGCCCGCGCCCTGAGCCTCGGGGAGAAGGGCCACGAGATCGGCCGCATCCTCGAAGTCATCGACGACCTCTCCGACCAGACCAACCTGCTTGCCCTCAACGCCGCGATCGAAGCGGCGCGCGCCGGTGAGCACGGCCGTGGTTTCGCGGTCGTCGCCTCCGAAGTGCGCAAGCTCGCCGAACGCTCGATGGCCTCGACCAAGGACATCCAGGGCATCATCGCCGAGATCCAGGCCGAGACGAACAGCACGATCATCGCGACCGAAGAGGGCGCGAAGGAGGTCAAGCAGGGCACCCACCTGGCGCGCGGCGTCGTGGAAGTGCTCGAGCGGATCTCCGGCATGGTCGACGAGACGACGACCGCGGCCAAGGAGATCTCGATCGCGACCCAGCAGCAGCGGTCGGCGTCCGACCAGGTCGTGGCCGCGATGAACCAGGTGTCCGACGTTTCGCGGCAGTACGCCGTCGGCTCGAAGCAGGCCGCCGCGGCCGCCGCCCAGCTCAACGAACTCGCAGCCCAACTGCGCGGCTCGATCTCCGCGTTCAAAGTCTCCTAGCGCGGCGCGGCAATGGCCGACTGGGGTAACGACCCTGAGCTGATGGCGACGTTCCGGGCGGAGGTCGAAGACCGTCTCGCGTCCATGTCCAACGGACTGTTGACACTTGAGTCCGCGCCGCAGGCCAAGAAGGTCATCGGCTCGCTCTTTCGCGACGCGCACACTGTCAAGGGTTCCGCGCGCATGCTCGGGCTCGACGCCGTTGTCGCGGTGGCGCACCACATGGAAGACCTGCTCGGCGCGCTCAAGGACGGGCGGTTCGGCGTACGCCGAGACCTGATCGATCTGCTGCTGGCCTCCGGTGACGCCGTCGGTCTGTCGCTGCCCGGCGCTCCGAACCCGTCGTCGCCCGAGCACCTCGAGGCCCTCGTCGCGGCGCTGCAGTCCGCACTCAACGGCGACGACCCGGTCGCCGTACCGGTGCCGGTGGTCGTGGCTCCTGCCCTCGTCGACGGGGCTGCCGACGTTGACGAGCCGGAGCTGCCCCGCGGGCCTGATGGCAGCGAGTCGATCCGCATCGTCGCGAGCAAGGTGTACGACCTGATCGACGTCGTCGGCGAGGCGGCGCTCGGGGCGCGGCGCGTCGAGGACACCACGACGTTGCTCGGGACGCTCGTCACCGACCACGCGCGCTGGACGAAGCTGCTCCGCAAGGCCGCCGGGTCGAGCGACACCACGCTGCCCGAGCCGATCGAACTCGCCGTCGGCCGCCTGCTCGCCCTCGGCGACCAGATCCAGGCCGCCACGACCCAGATGCGTGAGCACGTCGAGACGCACACCGGTCGCGTCGACCAGGTTCGCGACGGCGCCATGGGCCTCGCGATGGTGCCGCTGGCGCGCGTGCTCGCCGGCTTCCCCCGGCTCGTCCGCGAAGTCGCCGCCGCGACCGAGAAGGACGTTCGGCTGGAGATCGTCGGCGACGACGTCGAGCTGGACAAGCAGGTGCTCGATGGCATCGCCGACGCGCTCAAGCATCTCGTCACGAATGCCGTCGATCACGGCTGCGACACCGCGCTCGAACGCATCGCGGCGGGCAAGCCCGCGCAGGCGACCGTGCGCGTCAGTGCCCGCGCCGCCGGCGGCCACATCGTGATCGAGGTGTCCGAGGACGGCCGCGGCATCAACGAGGATGCGGTCCGCGAAGCGGCCATCGAGCGAGGGCTGCTCCCTGCAACATCGGGAATTGCCGGCGCGCCGTTGCTCGCTTTGCTGTTCGAGCCGGCCTTCTCCACCCGCAAGGACGTCACCGCGACGTCGGGCCGCGGGGTGGGCCTGGACGTCGTCAAGGAAGCCGTCGATGACCTCGGTGGCACCGTCGCGATCTCCACGCGGCTCGGTGAAGGGACAACGTTCACCCTGCAGCTACCGGTCACGCTGGGCGTGATGCGCTGCCTGGTGACGCGCCTTGGATCCGAGCGTTTCGCGATCCCCGTCAACGGCGTGGTCGAGACACTGAGCCTCAAGTCGACGCCGGTCAGCAACCTCGCCGGCGTACCGGTCATTCGCCGGCACGGCGCGACGCTGCCGCTGCTGGACCTCGGCGTTGCCCTCGACGTGCCGGGCGATCGCGTCAGCAACACGGCGCTGATCGTGCGAATCGGCGACCGGCAGGTCGCCTGGGCCGTCGACCGGATGGAAGGCGAGCTCGAACTGGTCGTGAAGGACCTGGGCTCCTACTTGCGCCGCGTGCCTGGCGTCTCCGGCGCGACGATCGCCGGCGACGGATCGGTGATGCTGCTGCTTGACCTGCGCGACATCGCCGAGCGGGCGATCGGCGGGGTGCGGCACCAGGTCGCTTCGGTGCCGACGCTCGGCAGCGGCCCGAAGGTGAAAAAGCCGCGGGTGCTCATCGTCGAGGACTCGATCGGCGTCCGCGAGCTCGAGCGGGTCATCCTGCAAGGCGCGGGTTATGAGGTGGAGACCGCGATCGACGGCCTCGACGGTGCGGCGAAGCTGCGCGGCGAGGTCGCCGACCTGGTCGTCAGCGATGTCGAGATGCCCGGCATGGACGGCTTCACGCTCACCCGGACCATCCGGCGTACGCGCGGCTGGGAGCAGGTGCCGGTCATCCTGATGACGTCCCGGAACGACGATGCCGACAAGCGCGCGGGCCTCGACGCCGGTGCGTCGGCGTACCTGTTCAAGCAGGACTTCGACCAACACGAGTTGATCGAGACTGTGCGTCGGCTGATCGGCAGATAGGCTCCGCGCATGGCAAAGATCGTTATCGCAGACGACAGCCCGACGCTGCGCCGGATCGTCTCCACGGTGCTCGCGCGCGACGGCCACGAAGTGATCCAGGCAGAGGACGGTGTCGAGGCCGTGCAGGCGGTCTTCGCCCACCAGCCGGACGCCATCGTGATGGACGTGCAGATGCCGCGAGTCTCGGGCTACGTCGCCACTCGGCTGCTCAAGGACGACTGGCAGACCGCAGACATCCCGATCATCTTGCTGACCTCTCTCGACCAGGCCAGTGACAAGTACTGGGGCAAGAGCGCGGGCGCCAACGACTACCTCACCAAAGACTTCGAGGCACCCCAGCTGACCGCGGCCATCGAAGGCGTGCTCAAGGTCGCCGAGGACGCGCGCGGCGGTCGGCCGGCGCTCAAGGCGGACGTCGTCGAACTCGACGACGACGACGTGCTCACCAAGATCACCGAACTGCTCGACCGCAAGCTGTTCGAGACCTCCGTCGCGGCTGCAGTCACCGAGCTCGCCGCAACGACACACCGGTTCGAGGAGACCGTCGCGGGCCTGCTCGACGTCTGCTCGCGCTTCGTCGACTACCACCTGGCCGCCGTACTCCTGGTGCAGGAGCGCGTCGCTTACATCCGCGTTCAGGAGCCCTCGTCGCTGGAGCACTACAAGGAGTTTCTCGACAAAGCCGCCGAGACGGTCGCCTCGTCGTCCGGCGAGTCGTACGACGTCGGCAGCCTCGATGCCCGCGTGGCCGACCCCGAAGGCCATCTCGACGAAGACGAGGAAGGCACGATGGGTACGTTCCTGTCGATGCCGCTGCGTGGCCACGGCGGCAAAGTCGTCGGCGTACTCGCGTTGTCCTCGGCACAGAAGCAGGCGTTCAGTGAGACCGCGTTCTCCACGTTGAAATTGCTCGAGGCTCCGGCGGCGATCGTCATCGACACGGCTCGCCACTCGGTGTCGTCGGGCTGATCCGCGTGCCGGCAGACGCGCGGAAGTTCCGTCAGGCCGCAGGCCTGTTCGCCACCGGGGTCACCGTTGTCACGACCGTCGTGGACGGCGTCGACCACGCGATGACGGCCAACTCGTTCACGTCGGTGTCGCTGGACCCGTTGCTCGTGCTGGTCAGCGTCGACAAGTCCGCGCGCTGGCATGCGGCCGTGTCCGACGCGACTGTATTCGGCGTCAGTGTGCTCGCTGACGACCAGGCTGCCACGTCGCGGGCGTTCGCGACCCGCGGTCGGCCGCTGGATGCCCGGTCGGCCGGTGTGCCGTTCCACGAGGGACCGTTGACCGGCGTCGTGCTGTTCGACCAGGCGCTCGCGACGTTCGAGTGCATCGTGTTCGACTCACACGACGCCGGCGATCACACGCTGGTCGTCGGGGAGGTTCGCGCCGTCGCGACGCCCAATCCGGACGCGGCCCCCCTGGTGTTCTTCCGCGGCGACTACCGCACACTCATCTGACGGACGTCAGAGGCAGCCGCCGGCTTTGCCGAGCGCGCGGAGTCCCGCGATGTCGGCGGCACCCCAGACAGCGGACGGCAGGCTGTGTCCCTGGCGCATGACCGACCAGACGTCGTCGTTGTGGTCGAGCCCGACGACGTGCCCGAGCTCATGCATGAGCAGTTTGCCCTGCGAATACCCCTCGCCGAAGCCGGCCGCCAGCTTCTGCTCGTTGACCACCGTCGAGTTGATGACCACGTGGCCGCCGATCACCCGCCGGCCGATGTACGTCGACGACCCCACGCCCGCGACGTAGTTGGACGGGATCAAGCCTTTGGTCTCGGTCGCCGTCGCCCAGGCGAACACGATGCCGCCGCGCGGCCCGAGGTAGTTGTAGTCGGGAATCACGGTCGATCGCCCGGCGTACTTGAACGTCAGTCCGCTCACCATGGACACCCGGCGCACGGTCTCGTGGACGTCGGCGAGTCCCGTCGACGGCATCCGCCGTGTGTTCACGTAGTAGGGGATCGGCGTGCACGGATTCCAGCGGATGAGGCGGGTCTTGTTTCCGTAGATCGGCCGCCAGGCGGCCGCGTTGCCTCTGCCGGTTGTCGTGACGACCAGCTTGGTCTCGGCGATGCCCTGGTCATGGCTCGCGTCCGCGCCGCGGATCGCGCGGAACGTGTACGCACCGACCTTCGCCACCGTTGTCTTGAGCGGCACGGTGACCGTGCCGTTCGCCTTTACCGCGGGCTGGGAGATGCTGACCCAAGTGCCGGTGCCGACGCGTTGCTGCACGGTCACCGCGGTGCCCACCGGAGCCGCCGGCGCCCCGATGGTGAGCGTCACTGCGCTCCCTGGCGGCACGGTGACGGGCGACAGCTTGGCGGTGACCGCGTACATCACGCGCACGCTCACCGGCAGGGAGTCGGCTGCGGCGAGCAGATAGCTGGGCGTGTAGGCGTAGCGGGCGACGTACGTCGCCGTCGCCGTGGGAGTGATGGTGAAGGTCGCGACACCCAGCTCGCCGGTGTAGCTGCGGTCCACCTCGACGAACTCCGCCGCGCCAACCTCCTGACGAAGGAGCGCGATCTCGGTGTAGCGCAACGGGGCCCCCGCCGCGTCGGTCATCGTCGCGTTGAGTGCCGTCTGCGTGCCCGAGGCGAGGGGCTGCTTGGGGGGCGTCGACAAGGTCAGCGCGGTCGGCGCGGGCACGGCCACCGTGATCGGCGCCGTCCGCACGTCGTTCGCCGGGTTGCTGTCGCCACTGGAGAGCACCGCTTGCGCCGTGAAGGTGCCGGTGACGCCGAGGGTCAGCGTGATGTCGATGGAATTCCAGCTGCCCGGCGCCAAGCCGGCCGGAAAGTGACAGGCCAGAGCCGCGGCGTCGCACGTCGCGCCCGCGATGGGCTCCAGCGCGGTGACGGTGCTCCCGGTGACGGCGATGAGGACGGTGACCGCGGCCGTGGCTTCGTCCCAGCTCTGGTTGGACACCACGACGCCGACCCGCCGCTGCGTGCCGGGATTACCGCTGACGTCGTAGATCGCCTCGATGGCCACATCGGACGCGACGGCGTGCGCCGCGCTTGGCGTGAGGGCCGGCGCGAGCACCGCGAGCAGGGCAAGCGCTGACATGGTCGAACGACGCGCTCGGAGCGCAGAAAAGCGTGACATGTTGCCCCCCAAGGAATGGCTGAGTGTAAGCAGTCCACGCGCTCGCTGGTGGCAACTCGCGACAACTGGGGTGCTGCCCGCCGTGACGCGACAGAGAATTAACGCGACGGCAACCAGAAGTGGATCGCATCCAGGGCTGGTGGGGGCGAGCTCGTGGGAGGATAGTGGTATCGGTTCCATCGATCCTGCGGAGACCCGGAGCATGCCCTTCACCAAGATCGTCGCCACCCTGGGTCCGGCCTGCAACAACCCGACGACCCTGCGCGCGCTTCTCGCCGCGGGCGTCGACGTCGTCCGGATCAACTGTTCGCACGGCGCGATCGAGGATCACGTCGCCGAGGTGGCCATGGTCCGCGCCGTCGCCGCCGAACTCGGCCAGCACGTTGCGGTCATCGCCGACCTGCAGGGCCCGAAGATGCGCGTCGGTGAGCTCCCCAAAGAGGGGATCGCGCTCGACCTCGGCGACCGGATGCGGATTCGAGCGGGCTGCACCGCTGCGCCCGACCCGATCATCCCTTGCGTCTACGAGCACCTGGCCGACGATGTGCGCCCCGGTGACCGAATCCTGTTTGCGGACGGCATGATCGAGGCCAGGGTCGAGGAGGTCGCCGGCGACGATGTCACGGCGACGGTGCTTCGGCCGGGCGTCCTGCACGGGCGCAAGGGGATCAACCTGCCAGGTGTCGCGGTCACCGCGCAGAGCCCGACCCCGAAGGACCTGAGCGACCTGGAATACATGGTCGGGGCAGGGGTCGACTACGTCGCACTTTCCTTCGTCCAGACGGCGGCCGACGTCAACACCCTGCGCGACGCGATCACGGCGCTGGGCGCGTCGACCGCGATCATCGCCAAGCTCGAGCGGCCCGAGGCGATCCAGCACCTCGACGAGATCGTCGACGCCGCCGACGCGATCATGGTTGCCCGCGGCGATCTGGGCGTCGAGGCCGGTCCGGAACAAGTGCCGATCCTGCAAAAGCGATTCATCGCCGCAGCCAATGCGCACGCCATCCCCGTCATCACGGCGACGGAGATGCTGGAGAGCATGATCGTGGAGACGCGTCCGACGCGCGCGGAGGCCAGCGACATCGCCAATGCGGTGTTCGACGGCACCGACGCGGTGACGCTCTCGGCCGAGACCGCGGTCGGCGCGCACCCGCTCGAGGCCGTCCGCTACATGCGGCGCATCTGCGATACCGCCGAGTCCGCGCCGTGGGCGTTGCGCGTGCGCCCCGTGCCGCACGGGGTCATCGGCACCGCGCGCGCGGTGGCTCGAGCGGTCCTCCAGGCCGTGATCGACCTCGACGCCGTTGCGGTCGTCGTGCATACGACCACGGGCGCTTCGAGTCGCCTGGTCTCGTCGTTCCGTCCTGGCGTGCCGATTCTCGCGCTGTCTCCGTCGGAAACGACGATTCGGCGGACGGCGCTGCACCACGGGGTCCAGGGGGCCCTCGTCGAGTCGGCCGACGACTCCATCGTGCTGATGGCGCAGGCGAACGAGATGGCCCTGTCGAGCGGCCTCGCCAAGGACGGCGACACCGTCATTGTCGTCGCCGGTGCCCCTGGTCAGATCGGCGGCACCAACCGAATGCTGATCCATCACATCGACTCGGCGCTGCCGCCGGCGACGTAGCAGGGCCGGTCAGGCCTCGCCGGGCTTCTTCTCGGCGGCTTCGGGGCCGGCCCCGGGGTGTCGCATGCGGTCGATCAGCGCGGCGCGGTCGATCGCTGCCGCATCCCGATCGCGGCCGGCGTGGGCGCGGTCGATGGCCGCAAGGCCGCGTTCGCGAGTCGCATTCTGGCCGGTGTCGGTGTCGTCCGCATGCGCCTCGTCGCGCGCCTCGGCCAGCCGGTCGCGGCGCTCGGCCTGCCTGTCTCGCGTGTCCGCGTCGGTCGCCAATCGCTTGATCATGCGTTCCTCTGCACGCTCCGGGTCAGACTCCCAGTGCATCCGTCGGTCCCCTTCGAGTGCCAGCGCGAAACACTCCTCCGCGCGCAGAAAGTGCAGCGATGGTACGACGTCCGGGAGTGCCCGAACAGGCTCTGCCGGGGCGCGCTCAGTTGAGGCGGGACCGGACCAGCTTTGCGTCTGCGATGGCCCGCTTGGCGGCGTCGTCGTCGACGAGCTCCACCGCTTCGGCGTACGCCTCGAGGTCGGTTGCGGCGCCCAGATAGTCGCCCAGGCGAGCGCGGAGCTCGCCGCGCTCCCGGTGCAGCGCCGCCGGTCGGTTCGGGAGCAGCAACGCGAGGTCGGCCGCCCACAGTCGCGTGCGCACGTCACCTGAGCGCGCCGCGTGGCCGCGGATGTTGTTGAGTACCCGCGTGATGATCAGCAGCGGGTGCCAGGGCTCGAGATCGCGGACCGAGAGCGCGGCTCCGCCGGCGTCCACCACGCGCGAGCTGAGCTCGGCCAGCGTGGTCAGGCGGCCGCCCACGAACGGGTCGAGCAGCGTGGGGTTGAGGGTGTCGCCGACCCCGACGACGAAGTGTCCCGGTACGCCGATGCCGTGCGCTTCGATCCCCGCATGCCGGGATGCCTCGGTGTAGATGACCGAGAGCAGGATCGGGAGTCCGCGCCGCCTGCTGAGGACGTCGGGCAGCAGCGACGCGCGTAGGTCGGCGTAGTCGTCGCCGTACCCCCGGAATCCCTCGCGGTCACCGAGTACTGCGCGCAGAGCCACGGCCTGTGCGTACGCCGACGCGTCGGGACGCAGTTCGGCGGCGACCGCCGCGCCGAGTTGCTGCAGGCGGCCGGTGATCACGTCGACGGCGACGTCGGGGCGGGCTTCGGCAGAGATCATCAGGCAGGCCAGGGCGACGTCCGGCACCGGTGCCCGCACGGTCTCGGCGAACCGCGCGCGGGTTGCCTTACTCATCCTGGGATGGGGGCGGCGGTCGCCGCCGCGGCCGAGCGGGCGGGATGCGTTTGCCCGCGACGATGGCCGCCAGCGCCACCACGACCTGGCCGCGTCTGGTGGCGATGGTGAGCGACTCGTCCGACCAGGCGACGAGATCACCCACCACGTCGGTGAACCCGTCGGGAATGGCTTTCCTGACCATGACCCGGCTGCCGACATCCGACGCGGAGATCGTCAGGCTGTAGATGATGGGCGCTCCGGCGGTGGGTGAGATGTGATCTCGGACGGTCGCCTGCGATACTAGGACGGCCAGCCCGTGGCGACCGTGTTCGAGGAGGACCTGACGTGACCTACGTCATTGCCGAGCCCTGTGTCGATGTCAAGGACAAGGCTTGCATCGAGGAGTGCCCAGTCGACTGCATCTACGAAGGCGGCCGGTTCCTATACATCCAGCCAGACGAGTGTGTCGACTGCGGTGCTTGCGAGCCGGTCTGCCCAGTAGAGGCGATTTTCTACGAGGACGACGTACCGGCCTCGTGGAAGGAATACACCAAGGCCAACAAGGATTTCTTCGACGAACTCGGCTCGCCCGGTGGCGCGTCGAAGATCGGTGCGACGGGCACCGACGTGCCGTTCATCGCCAACCTGCCAGCGGAGTAGTTCCGCCGTTCCGGCGCTCGTGCTTCATCCACCGGCGGCCGCCCGATCAGGGCGAGCCGCCGGTCGTCGTTTCATGATCTGGCCGAGCTGGCCGAAGGACTGAGTATGCGGAGAATCTCACGCACGTCCGTCCTGGTCGCCCTCGTGGCCGGGATCGCCGGCGCCGGAGCCACCACGGCGGACGCTGCCGTCGTCACGCCGCCGCCGAAACCGGCGGTGTTCCGCGACGGTTTGTGGCTGCTGCGCAACACGATGAACGCCGGCCCCGCTGACGCTGCCTTCGGTTTCGGCCGCGCCGGGGACTTCCCCGTGATGGGCGACTGGGACGGCAACGGCACCAAGACCGTGGGCATCGTCCGGGGCAGCACCTGGTACCTCCGCAACACCAACGCGCCTGGCCCGGCCGACATCACCTTCACGTACGGCGGACCGCAGGACTTCCCGGTCGTCGGTGACTGGAACGCGGACGGCAAGGACACCCCTGCCGTGGTGCGCTGCCCGACGACGCCGTGCACGACACCTGTCTGGTATGCGCGCAACGCCGCGAGCGCCGGGCGGGCGGGCACGGTGGTGTCCTTCGGCGTCGATGGCTTTCCCGTTGTCGGTGACTGGGACGGCGATGGTGACGACACACCGGGGATCGTCGACGACGAGATGGTGTGGGGTTGCTCCAACACGTTCACCAATGTCCGGCCGGCCCTGTTCACCTTCGGCGGTGTCGGTGATCAGCCGATCGTCGGCGCGTGGGGTGTCAACGGCTCGGTCGGACCGGGCGTCGTCCGCGATGGCTTGTGGTTGTTGCGCAACCGGCTGAGCGCTGGTGCGTCCACGTCGTCCTTCCGGTTCGGTCGGGCGGGCGACTTCTTCCTCGTCTGGCAGTAGACCGAGACACACGAAAGCCCGGGCCGCGAGCGGTCCGGGCTGTCGTATTGATGAGCAGAAAACGTGCCGACCGCCTAGGCGTGAGCCAACTGGCCGCGGATGGCCCCACCCGGGAAGGGCGCGGTGTGGACGTTCACGTAGAACTGGCTCGGCGCGGCCTTGATCGACGTAGCCAATGCCTGCGTCACGGTGACACAGCCGGGCTTGACCGTCAGGGGTACGACGACCGCGCCGTTGACCCCCGCCGCGCCACTGTGGATGTGGGCCGCGACCGGCGTACCGATCTTCACCGCGCTGAAGTTCCAGCACAGTTTCGTGCCGGTGATCCTGATGTGGGCCCGGCCTTTGCCGTCAAGGTCTCCGGCGCCGTGCTGGCCGGCCTTCGGGCTCGCTGCCGGGAAGATCTCGTTCGCGCCGTTGAGGGTGGCGAAAAGGTTGGTGACGGGTGCTGCGGCGTGCGTCGGTGCCGCGCCGATGACGGCGAATGCGGGCACCAGCGCCAAGGCAGCCAGTCGAGATTTGCGCATTACGTGAACCTCCAAATGGGTGTGCTGTGCACTCCGTTGCTCATCCATACTGCCCAGAGTCGCGCTCGGATAGCCACCTGACAGAATGTGCGGGCCATGCCGACCACCTCGCTGCCGGACTTCCCGTGGGACCGGCTCACGCCGTACGCCGCCGCTGCGCGCGCGTATCCCGACGGCCTGATCGACCTGTCGATCGGTACGCCGATCGACCCGACGCCCGAGGTGGTGCGGCAGGCGCTGGCGCTGGCGAGCGACGCGCCCGGCTACCCCGCGACGATCGGCAGCGAAGGCGTGCGCAGGGCCGCTGCCGGCTGGCTGCATCGCCGCTTCGGCGTGACCGTCGACGCGCTGACGCAGGTCATTCCTACTGTTGGCAGCAAGGAGCTGGTGACGCTGTTGCCGACGCTGCTCGGCTGTGTCGGACCGGTGCTCTTTCCCGAGCTGGCATATCCGTCGTACGACGTCGGCGCCCGCATCGCCGGATGCACTCCGGTGCCCGTCCCGACGGTCGACGGCTTGATCGACGTCTCCGTGCTGGACCGGGTCGGCGCGGACGCGTCGCTGCTGTGGGTCAACTATCCGGCCAATCCACACGGGCGGATCGCGCCGCCGGACCACCTCGGCGCCATCGCCGAGTGGGCCCGCCGCCGCGGCGTCCTCGTGGTCAGTGACGAGTGCTACCTGGAGTTCGGCTACACCGAGTCGGCGACGAGCATGCTTGCTCACGGTGCGGACGGCGTACTGACGGTGCACTCCCTGTCGAAGCGGTCGAACATGGCGGGCTACCGCGCCGGCTTCGTCGCGGGCGATGTCTCCGTCGTGCGGCGCCTGCTCGAGGTTCGCAAGCACGCGGGGCTCATCGTGCCCGCACCCGTTCAGGCCGCGATGGTTGCCGCACTGGATGACGATGCGCACGTTGCCGACCAGAAGCGCGTCTACGGCGAGCGCCGCGAACTGCTCATGGCGGCCCTCGGCTCGGCCGGGTGGCGGGTCGAGCATTCGCAGGGCGGCCTGTACCTGTGGGCGGCGCACCCGCTGCACGACTGCTGGTCATCGGTCGATCGGTTGTCGAAGATCGGAATCCTGGTCGCGCCGGGAGAGTTCTACGGCGCCGCCGGCCACACGCACGTGCGCGTCGCGCTGACATCACCGACTGACCTGATCCGCCAAGCTGCACGTCGACTGGAGACACTTTCGTGAGCCTGCAAGAGCGCATCGGTCAACTCTGGGACCGCCGTACCGAGTTGGGCGACACTGACTCGCATCTCGACGCACGCAAGGTCGTGACCGAGGCGATCGACGCTCTCGATTCGGGTGAGGCGCGTGTTGCCGAAGTCGATGCGGCCGGGGCCGTC
>JBDSAK010000388.1:0-6610 GCA_039922195.1 Mycobacteriales bacterium | reverse complement strand
CGAGCAAGTCGACGAGCAACCCCTCGAACCGGTCGAGTTCCTTCTGCAGCAGCTCCGCGGACCGGCTGATTTCCGGCGCGAAGTCCTGGCGGACGGCGTACAGGATGTCGGCTGCCATCCGCACCGTCGTCAACGGTGTCCGCAGTTCGTGCGAGACGTCCGCCACGAATCGTCTCTGGACGCGGGAGAGTTCCTGGAGCTCGCCGATCTTCTGCTGCAGATTGGCGGCCATCCGGTTGAACGTTTCGGCGAGACGCGCCATCTCGTCCTCGCCGTTGACGTTCATCCGCTCGGCGAATTCGCCTGCGGCAAAGCGCTCGGCGATGCGCGCGGCGTGGGTCACCGGCGTGACGACCTGCCGGGTGATGACGAGGACGACGAGTGCAATGAGCAGTGCCAGGCCGATGCCCGCGGCGAGCAGACTTCGGCGGACCAGTTCCCAGGTCTCGACCTGACTGGTCAGTGGCATCAGCATGTAGAGGTCGTACGACGACGTGGCCGGACTGCCGATCACGAACGCCGGAACCCGCTGGTTCGACCCCTCGAGGGTCATCATCGAATAGGCGCGATAGATTTTCGGGCCGTTGGAGGTGTTTCGCACCTTGTCGCGCAGGTCTTTCGGAACGTCGGCATCCTGCGCTTCGTCCGGCAGGAAGAAGGCGTCGCCGGCGCGCGAGGTGAGCTCGAAATGTGTGCCACTCGGCCCCTTGTCGGCGACGTTGTTGAGCACGGCGCGGACGCTGTCGGCACTCCTGTCACTCAGGCCGATGAGGAGGTCCTGCGCCGTGGTCAGCACGCTCGTCGTATAGAGCGACTCTGCGTCGGCCCGCTGCTTCTCGAGCTGGCCGTCGGTGATGCGGGCGAGCAGAAACGCCCCGAAGAGCGCGACGACGCCGAGGGAGATGACCAGTGCCGAACTCACGACGCGCAGCTGCAGCGACCGTCGCCAGCGCCACCAGGCCCACCGAACGACGCGAACCGGCGGCAGGCGCCGCCAGCCGCGGTCGCGGTCGCGCGCTCTGCCGGGAGCGCCGTCGATCATTGCGGTGGGCCGGCCCGGTATCCGACGCCGCGCACGGTCAGCACGATCTCCGGCTTCTCCGGATCGCGCTCGATCTTCGATCGCAGTCGCTGCACATGGACATTGACCAGCCTGGTGTCCGCTGCATGCCGATAGCCCCAGACCTGTTCGAGCAGGACCTCGCGGGTGAACACCTGACGCGGCTTGCGCGCGAGCGCCACCAGCAGGTCGAACTCCAGCGGGGTCAGCGAGATCTCCTCGTCGCCGCGCTTGGTGCGGTGACCCGCGACGTCGATCTCGATCTCGCCGATGCGCAGGGTCTCGGGTTCGACGTCCTCGTTGCGACGCATACGCGCGCGGACCCGGGCGACGAGTTCCTTGGGCTTGAACGGCTTGACGATGTAGTCGTCCGCGCCGGACTCCAGACCGAGGACGACGTCGACCGTGTCGGTCTTCGCGGTCAGCATAACGATGGGTACGCCGGACTCGGCGCGGATCTGCCGGCACACCTCGAGCCCGTCCTTGTTGGGCAGCATCAGGTCGAGGAGTACGACGTCCGGCTTGTGCTCGCGGAACGCCGCGAGTGCCTTCGCGCCGTCGGCGACGAACGACGGCTCGAAGCCCTCGCCGCGCAGGACGATGCCGAGCATCTCGGCGAGAGCGGGGTCGTCGTCGACGACGAGTACGCGGCCCCTCACGAAGTCCACACGCAGGTCGATCGTCGCTGCCGGCACCAGGTCATTGACCCATTGTGCCCGCTGGGAATCCGTCGTTGCGCTGTTCATCGTGAAAACCCCTCCATCGGCACGCCGTTGCCGGCACCCCTGACGCTCGGCTGCCGACATCGCGGCAGTGTCGCGGGAAGATCACGATTGGTGGATCAGCGGACGATCTCCACCCGGTCGATCGAGGTCCAGTAGTAGCGCGACTCGTGGCACTTGTCTCCGGTGTTCCGGAAGTAGATCGCGTGCTCGCCGGGCGTCAGGCTGGCGTTCTCGTACGCGACGACGCCGATCTTCCGCTCCGGGCTGTAACCGTTGACACGGGTGGGGCGCTCGTTGTCGACCCAGATCTCGCTGTAACCCTGGTTGACGTCGAGAACCATCACGAACCGGACGTGGGTTCCCACGAAGCGGACGACTGCGGTTTCGTCCGGCATCGACGTGTAGGAGTTCGTGCCACCGGTCTCGATGTTGGCGGCGGAGTGACGCCAGCCTTCGCCGATGAACTCGAACTCGTTCAGGTTGGATCCGTGGACCGAGTTCTCGATGACAAGAACGCCGTCGCGTTCGAAGGCGACCGTCGGGAGCAGCTCGCCCCCTCCGTCCTCGTCGGTCAACTCCTCGATCTCGAAGACGCTCAGCTGTGCCAGCAACGACTTCTTGACCTCCTCGAGCTCGCCGGCCGTGGTGCGGGCCTGCGCGCCGCCGTACGCCGTCTGGCGCATCGCCGCAGTGAGGTGCTCGATGTTGCGGGCGATGTCGGTCGACGCGTTGGCCGCCTCCGACGCGGCACGACCGATCTGCATCGTCGTCGCGGTCTGCTCCTCGACGGACGCGGCGATCGCGGCCTGGTTGTCGTTGACCGTGGTGATCGTGGTGGCGACCTCGCGGATTGACGACGTTGCGCTGTTGGAGCCCTTCACGATGTCGGCGACGTTGCGGCCGACCGTCTCGGTCGCGCGGGCGGTCTCGCCGGCGAGCGCCTTGACCTCGCTGGCGACGACGGCGAAGCCCTTGCCTGCCTCTCCAGCTCGGGCGGCCTCGATGGTCGCGTTCAGCGCGAGGAGATGGGTCTGGTTGGCGATTTTGGTGATCAGGTCGACGACCTCGCCGATCCGGGTCGACGCGACGCCGAGCTCGACGACCGTGCCCTGCGCGAGAGAGGACTGTTCAGCGGCGAAGGTTGCGGTCGACGCGGCGTGCGCTGCGTGCTGCGCGACTTCACGGACGGTCGATGCCAGCTCCTCCGAGGCCGCAGCAACCAGATGCATGTGGTTGGAGACCTGCTGCGCCGCTGCGGCAGCCGAGGCGGCCTCGATGGTGGTCAGCTCGGCGGTACCGGCCATCGACGTGCCGAGGTCATGGACATCGGCGCCACTGAGATCCAGCTGGCGTACGGCGCGCTGCATCGTCTTGAGCACGTCGCGCACCCGATCCTGACCCTGGGCGATATCGGCGACGACCCGGCCGAACTCGTCGGATGCGTCGACCTCGGCAACAACGGACAAGTTTCCCGTGGCCACGCTCCTGGCGACGGCGGCCATCGTCTTGACGCGACCGGCAACGTCCAACAGGACGAGCGAGCCCAGCGCCGCGACGACGACGAGTACGACGACCAGCACCAGGAGAATCGATTCCCACGGAACGCTGACCTCTGCACCCTCGCCGGCAGCGCCTGCGGTGAGAACAGCGGCGCCGACGACGGCGGCGGTGAAGAGCACGGCGGTCACAGCGAGGAGGGCGGTGAGCCTGGTCACCAGCTTGTCGCCGAGAAGCGACAGGACCCGTTGTGAGCCGGGAGGCTGCCATCCACGGCCCGGCGTCGGACGAGGAGCGGCCGAGTCGGCCGATGTGGCGTCGAGAGTAGTCATGGACGGGTCATCGGCAATATGCCCACAAAGTTGACTCGGTGCGGCGAGATTCTCTGACACGATGACCGCGAGCCGAGCAGCCGCCGAGGGGGCGCATGTCGTACACGCCGGACCAACCGCCGCCTGGTTGGACCCCGCCCTCCGACGCGCCGCCGGCGTGGCAGCCGCCGGCCGGCGGCCACCCTGCCGGGTACGGGCAGGAGTACGGACCGGGGTACGGGCAGGGATACGGCCAAGTGCCGGCCTTCTCGCCGCCCCCCGTCCCGCAATGGCAGAGCGCGCCCAAGCCCGGCATCACTCCCCTGCGGCCCCTCGGGGTCGGCGAGATCCTCGACGGGTCGTTCGCGGCGTTGCGGCACTACCCGTTGGCCATCCTGAGCGTCTGCGCGCTGGCCGCGACGTTCTCCGGCGTCACGTCCTTCCTGCTGGTAATCGCCACCCGGGACTCACCGGTCGGGTCTGACGTACCCCTGTTGGTCAACTGGTTCAACGGCTTCGTCGGCATGGTCACGTGGGGTGTCATCAACGCCGCGCTCGCCGTGATCATCGGCGACGCGGTTCTCGGCCGTCCGGTGGTGCGCGGCGCGGCCTGGGCGCAGATTCGCCCGCGCCTCGGAGCGATCGCCGGCGCTGCCGTCGTCACGTCGATCCTGTTGGTGGTCGGCTTCCTCGTCTTCGTGATACCGGGCATCTACCTCAGCGTGGCCCTCGCATTCACGACCCCGGCCATCGTGCTCGAAGGCCGCGGAATCATCGCCGCGATGAAGCGATCACGGGCCTTGGTGAGCGGCGCGTGGTGGCGGACGCTCGGCGTCCTGCTGCTCGCCGGGATGATTTGCAGCTTCCTGTACTTCGTCATTTCCGTGACGTTCGTCGCGATCGCCGGCGCCGACAACCTGTATGCGCTCGCCTCGTCCGACGTCGACTTCTCGGTGGCGCAGATTGCGATCGTGACGCTCGGCGGCATCATCGCCTGGACGCTCGTCGGCGCGATCATGGGCGGTGTGTCGGTGTTGCTCTACATGGACCGGCGCATGCGCCGCGAAGGTCTCGATGTCGCGCTGGCGCAGGCGGCGGCCCGCTCCCAGTACCACCCCGGACCGTGACAGCGCTGCTCACCGGCCTGTTTGGCGCTGTCCCCACCGACCGAGAGGGCGCGCGGGAGGCGGCCCGGCGCGAGCTGAGCAAACGCATCTACCAGCCGCCGCGGCGCGGATACATACAACGAGTCATCGACTGGATCATGGAGCGTGTCGCCGGCGCTCTCGAAAGAGCGGGCAACATCGCGCCCGGCGGCATCGCCGGGCTGATTCTGCTGCTCGTGGTGGCGATCGGACTCATCGTCTTCCTGCGCATGCGGCTCGGGCGGTTGCGTCCGGGCGACGTGCTGACCGACACCCGCGCCGCCCGGCGCAGCAGCGCCGACGACTACCGCGCGGAGGCTGCGGCGTTCGCGGCCGCGGGCCACTGGCGCGAGGCGCTGCGGGCCCGGTTCCGCGCGGTCATCCGCGAGCTCGAACAGCGCGGCATCCTCGACGAGCGGGCGGGCCGGACGGCCGGGGAAATCGCGGCCGAGGCAGCCACTGCAGTGCCGGCGATCGGCCCGGCCATGCGCCGAGCAGCGGACACGTTCAACGAAGTCTGGTACGGCGACCGCCCGGCCACCGCCGCGGCGTACGACCGGATGGTCGAGGTCGACGAAGCAGTACGCAGCGGCAAGAACGTCATGGCCTTGGCACACCGATGACAACCACACCCATGTCGTCGGCAAGCCTCGACGCCGCCGACCCGCTGACTACCGGCGAGGCGGACCCGCTCACCACCGGCTCGGATCCGGTCGCGCCGCACTCGGCAGCCCCGCGGCCGTCGTATACCGCGACCGCTGACCGGCGCGCGCTGCTGCGCCGGCTGCGCGTCCCGTTGGCGCTGGCGTTGCTGCTGATCGTCACCTCCTTCCTGCTGGCGGCCAATCGACAACGCGTTCGCCACGGGGAATTCGATCCGGCGTCGGTCGAACCCCGCGGGTCGCGGGCGCTCGCCGAGCTGCTGACGGAGAACGGCGCGGGGATCGACCGGGTCTCCGGACTTCAGGGCGGCGACGTCGGCGGCACGGTCTTTGCCCCGTTCGCCGCCGAATTGCCCGACGCACGGCTGCGCGAGCTGATGTCGCCGAGCGACGGCGTACACGTCGTGCTGGTGGCGCCGTACGGCGCATTCCAGGCCCTCGGCGTCAAGGTCAACGGATCGAACGGGCGCGGCGACGGCCCGCGCGTGCCCGGTTGCTCGTTCGCCCCGGCCGTCGCGGCCGGCGACGCGCACGTCGCGGGGCTGATCTACGACGTGGACGACGCCGCCGATGCAAACGTGCACACCTGCTACGCCGGTGCGGGCCAGCCGAGCCTCGTGCACATCGAGCGCGCGGCCTCGTCGGTGACGATCGTCGGCTCCGGCGACATGTTCACCAACGCCCGCCTCGACGAGGCGGGCAATGCCTCGCTCGCTCTGGCACTACTGGGCCGCGACGAGACGATCACCTGGGTGATGCGCGGTCGCGCGGGCGCCGCGCCGGCGGAGGAGGCCGGCTCGCTGGCCGACCTACTGCCCACTGGCGTGGTCCTGGGAATGTTGCAGCTGCTCGTCGCCGCTGTCGTCGCGATGCTCTGGCGCGGCCGCCGGCTCGGGCCGGTCGTGACCGAGCCGCTGCCGGTGATCGTCCGCGCTGCCGAAGCGGTCGAGGGACGTGGCCGGCTGTACGCCGCCGCGAAGGCGCGCGGCCGGGCGGGCTGGAACCTCCGGCGCAGTACCCGCGCTCGGCTGCGGACCCGGCTCGGACTGCCACCGGACGCGAACCACGCGGCGCTCGTCGACGGCGTCTCGGCACGAAGCAGTCTGCGATCCGAGGACGTCGGGCGGCTGCTGTACGGTCCTGACCCGCTCGACGACGCGGCGCTGGTGCGCCTCGCCGCCAACCTTGACGACCTGGACAGTGAGGTACG
>JBDSAK010000387.1:0-2593 GCA_039922195.1 Mycobacteriales bacterium | reverse complement strand
CCCGTGGACTCGGTGTAGCGCAGGGCGATGTGGGCGGCGACCGAGTTCGAACCGTTCTCGAGGATCCGGAACTTGATGTCGAACACCGGGTTGATGATCAGGTAGATCGCGATCGTCTCGCCGAGGGCCCGGCCGAGGCCGAGCATCGTGCCGCCGATGATGCCTCCCCTGCCATACGGCAGGACGACGGTGCGGATCATGCCCCACCTGGTGCTACCGAGCGCGAGGGCAGCCTCCCGCTCGCCGGCCGGCGCCGCCGTGAAGACTTCACGCATGACCGAGGACGCAATCGGCGTAACCATCAGCCCGACCACCACACCAGCGATGAAGGTCGACGACTGGTAGAACGTCGGGCTCGTCAGCGGATCTCTGGGATCGGCGCCTTCCACGCGCAGGAAGGGGATCCAGTTCATGTACGTCGCAAGCCAGCGGGCAAGGCCGTCGATGTACTCCTTCAGGAAGTACGCGCCCCACAGTCCGTAGACGATGCTCGGAACGGCGGCAGCGAGGTCGACCACCGACCGCAGCGCCTTCTTCAACCCGCGCGGGGCGTATTCAGAGATGTAGAGGGCCGTGCCGAGCGCCAACGGAAGCGAGACGACGAGGGCCACCAGCGCGATCATGATCGTCCCGGTGAGGACGGCGGCTACGCCGAAATTCCCGGAGTTCGGTTCCCACGCCGCCGTCGTGATGAAGCCGAAACCGGCAACGCGCAGGGCCTCGAACGCGCGCAGAGAAAGAAACAGGCCGACCAGCGTCACGACGATGAGCACCGTCGTACCACTGCCACGCGCCACGCCGCGGAAGCGCCGGTCTCCGGCGTTGCGATTGACGGTGATGGCGCGCGGCTCGTCCGGGGAATCGAGCTCGAGAGCCAAGGTGCTCAACGGGCGGTCAATCGGGACTCGGGGACGGTCACAGTCCGCCCGACAGGGTCGGCCGGCGGGCGGGGGGCGGGCATCCGCATCGCGAGCAACGCCGCAGGGAAACGCTCGTCCGCCGCGCCCCCGCCTGACACGTCGACGAGGGAGCGAACCGCCATGGCGGCCGTCGGTACCGCCGACTGAAACTGTGCGCAGCTATAAGCGCACTCGCGCTGCCGGTGATAGGCGCGGCCGGAGACCGCACGTGAGACGCCGTCAATGTCGAGCTTCCAGTGCCAGGATCCGGTTGCCGGGTCGGCGAACACGACGCGCTGACAGGCGACGAGCAGGGCGCGCATCTCCACCACCGCTCTGACGCAGTCGGTGAGGTCAGTGAACGTCCTTCCGCTGCGGCCTAGCTCTCGGTTGTTGGCGCCGACGAGCCGCCAGGCGACCCAGGGGCATGGGCTTGATGTGGCGGGTTCGGTACCGGGGCCGAGTGGTTTGCGAGCCGACCAGATGTCAGGACTTGCCCAGGCACGCGCAACAAACAGGAACCGAGGCTCCGTCACACCGCACTCCGCTCATCCGCCCGCGACGTCGCCGCGCATCAGTGCGAGCCTTGCGGGTCCCGGAGGCATCGGATCAATGTCTTCGTGAACGCCGGATGTGACGACGGTGAACGGCAGGGTTGCCTGTGGACGAGTGGGGTGACCTAGTCAGGAGCGGCGGGTTGCCGCGCCCAGGTGCCGTCAGCGGGACTTGGTCAATTTCGCCAGGCGACCGGTGGCGCGCTTGACGACCTCGCGTACGCCGCCCTGGCGCAGGTAGCGGCGCAGCAGCGCGAGGTCGCCGATCGGGTTGCGGCGCGACTGACCGGGACCGGTGGTCATCGGGTGCAGCAGCGGCTCGGGACCAAGACCGGCAACCAGGTCGGCTGCGCGGCGCGGGTCGCGGCAGAACTCGACCAGCGGACGGAGCGCCGTGGCCCACTGGTAGCGGCGGGCGACCGTCGCGATGTTGGCGCGGCACTGCGCCGCGAACGACTCGTCGTCGAGCAGGCGAAGCAACGCATCGGCGAGTGCCTCCACGTCCTCCGGCGGGACGGTGACGCCGAGGGACTCGGCCGTGATGACGTCGGCGAGCGAGTCGCCCTGCGTTGCGACGACGGGCAGGCCGGCCCAGAAGTAGTCGAGGATCCGGGTGCGGAACGAAAACGCGGTCTCGACGTGATCCAAATGCGTCGAAACCCCGATGTCGGAGTCGAGCAAGTAGTTGGCCCGGTCGTCGTACGCGACCCACTCTTCGTTGAAGAACACATGCGTGCCGGTCAGGCCGAGCTCATCGGACAGTGCGCGGGTGTCGGCGGCCATCCGCATGGTCGGCACGTCCGGATTGGGGTGCGACAAACCAAGGAAGAACAGGCGTACGTCGGACCGCTTGGCCCGCACCCGATCGACGGCGCGCAGCAGCGTCAGCGGGTCGAACCAGTTGTAGACGCCGCCGCCCCAGAGGATGACTTTGTCCTCGCGCGCGATCCCAGAAACGACGCCTTTGATGGCGTCGCGCGTCCGCACCGGCGGTGCGTCCGCGACCCCGAACGGCACGACGGCGATCAGACCATTCATCGTCTCGTCGTCGTCGTACGTCAGCGGGTTGATCCTCGCCAGCGCAGCCAATTGCCCGAGCCAGAAATCGCGCTGCTTCTCCGACGCGCACAGGAAGAAGTC
>JBDSAK010000386.1:0-5341 GCA_039922195.1 Mycobacteriales bacterium | reverse complement strand
TCACGGCGAGTACTTGATCCATAGCGTCGCAAGGTCCGGCAGGGTCAACTCGACCGATGCCGGGCGCCCATGCCACGGTGCGTCCGTGGCCTCTACTTCGCCGTAGTTGCCGCGGCCCGCGCCGCCGTACACCTCGGCATCGGAGTTGAGCAGCTCCTGCCAGCGCCCCGCGAACGGCAACCCGACCTTGTAGCGCTCGTGTGGCATGCCGGAGAAGTTCGCAATGCACGCGACGACCGACCCGTCAGAACCCCACCGCAAGAAGGTGAAGGCGTTGCTCGCTGCGTCGTTGGCATCGATCCACTGGAAGCCCTCGGGGACCACGTCCTGCGTGTAGAGCGCCGGGGTGTCCCGGTAGATGCGGTTGAGGTCGCGAACCAGGTTGTGTACGCCGCGGTGTTCCGGCAGGTCGAGCAGCCACCAGTCGAGCGAGCGTGCCTCCGACCACTCGGCGTCCTGCGCGAACTCCTGCCCCATGAACAGCAGCTGCTTGCCGGGGTGCGCCCACATGTAGGCGAGCAGGCAGCGCACGTTGGCCAGCTGCTTCCACCGGTCGCCGGGCATCTTGCGCAGCAGCGAGCCCTTGCCATGCACCACCTCGTCATGCGAGATCGGCAGCGAGAAGTTCTCCGTGTAGGCGTACATCATCGAGAACGTCATCTGATGGTGGTGAAACTGCCGGTAGACCGGCTCGCGCGTGACGTAGTCGAGCGTGTCGTGCATCCAGCCCATGTTCCACTTGAAGCCGAAGCCGAGCCCACCGAGATGCGTCGGCCGCGAGACGCCGGGCCACGACGTCGACTCCTCCGCGATGGTGATCGCACCAGGGCTGCGTCGGTAGACGGTCGCATTCATTTCTTGCAGAAACTGAACGGCCGCAAGGTTTTCCCGACCGCCGAACTTGTTGGGCAGCCACTGACCTGCCTCGCGCGAGTAGTCGAGGTAGAGCATCGAAGCGACCGCGTCGACGCGCAGCCCGTCGATGTGCAACTCCTCGATCCAGTAGAGCGCGTTGGCGATGAGGAAGTTGCGCACCTCGTTCCGCTCGAAGTTGAACACCAACGTGCCCCAGTCGGGGTGCTCACCGAGGCGCGGGTCGTCGTGCTCGTACAACGCCGTGCCGTCGAAGCGGGCGAGCGCGAACTCGTCCTTCGGGAAGTGCGCGGGCACCCAGTCGACGATGACGCCGATGCCGGCCTGGTGCAGCGTGTCGACCAGGAAGCGGAAGTCGTCGGGCGAGCCGAAGCGTGACGTCGGCGCGTAGTACGCCGACACCTGGTAGCCCCACGACCCGCCGAAGGGGTGCTCGGCGACCGGCAGGAACTCCACATGCGTGAAACCGGTCTCGAGGATGTAGTCCGTCAGCTGTTGCGCGAGGTCGCGATAGGAAAGGCCTTGCCGCCATGAGCCGAGATGCACCTCGTAGACCGACATCGGCGCGGAGTACGGCGACACGGCGGCGCGCTGGCGCAGCCACTGCGCGTCGTTCCATTCGTAGGACGACTCGAAGACCACGCTCGCCGTGGCCGGCGGCACTTCGGTGTGGAACGCCATCGGGTCGGCCTTCTGCCGCCAGACCCCGTCGGAGCCGAGCACTTCGTACTTGTACGACGTGCCGTTGCCGACGTCGGGCACGAACAGCTCCCACACGCCCGACGAACCCATCATGCGCATCGGGCAGCCCAGGCCGTTCCAGTAGTTGAAGTCGCCGGCCACGCGTACGCCGCGCGCGTTGGGCGCCCACACTGCAAACGACACACCGGTCACGTCGCCGTACCGCTGGATGTGTGCGCCGAGTCCCTTCCACAGCTGCTCGTGCCGGCCCTCGCCGAACAGGTGCAGGTCGAGCTCGCCGAGGGTCGGCAGGTACCGGTAGGGATCGTCGTGCTCGTGCGTCTCGCCGTGGTAGGTCACGGCGAGCCGATAGTCGGGGACCTCCGTGCCGGGCACGACGCCCGCGAATATGCCGGCGTCGTGCACCTTGACCAGCGGGTGCTCCACGCCATCGATGACGGCGGCGACGCGCTCGGCTTGCGGGCGGAACGCGCGGATCGTCGTGCGCGCGCTGCTCGGATGAGCTCCGAGGATCCCGTGCGGGTCCGAGTAGTGGCCGTCGGCCAACTGCTGGTACGCCGCTGCCAATTCGGGGGTCGTGGTCAACGCCGGTGGCGTCGTCGATGGCGTCGTCACGCGTGAACCAATCTCGCGATGCTGCTCAACGGAATCCCCGCCCAGGTCGGCCGGTTGCGCGTCTCGTAAACCACTTCGTATACCGCCTTGTCGAGCTCGTACGCCGCCAGCAGCGGACCCGCGTCGCGGGGATCGAGGCCGAGCGCGCGCGCGTAGCCGTCGCAGAACGCCGACCGGTTGCGCTCGGTCCACTCCGCGGCTCGCTCAACCACGTCAGGGGCCGGACGAGCCTGCTCCACCAGGTGGTGCCGCGACGCGTAGTCGAACGATCGCAGCATTCCAGCGACGTCCCGCAGCGGGCTCATCGGCGTCCGCCGCTCCTCGAGCGTCTTCGCCGGCTCTCCTTCGAAGTCCAGCGCCACCCATCCCGCATCCGTTCGCAGGACCTGGCCGAGGTGGTAGTCACCGTGGATCCGCTGCAGCGGGCCGGTCGCCTGCGCTGCTCCGTACTTCTCGAAGACGGCGCGAATGCCGGGGACAAACTCGCGCAGGCCGGGTGCGATGACGACCGCCTCGTCCAGGCGGCGCAGCATCTGGGCGGCCGTCGTTCGCTGGCTGCCGGTTGCCGGCTCAGTCGTTCCGAGCGCCGCCCTGAGGTCGCGATGCAGTATGCCCGTCATCTCGCCGAGCCGCTCTGCTTCGGGGGCGAAGTCGCCACCCGCCTCCGCGGCCGGGACACCTGGGTCAGCGAGGAGATCGCGGACGCTGGTGATAGCGAGCAGCCAGCCATCGGTGCCGCCACGAAAGTAGGGCTGCAGTTGTCCGAGCGTCGTCGGCTCGGCGTCGCCGGAGTCGAGTTCGTACCATGCCAGTGGCGGCGCGATGACCTCGCAGCCGGCCGCTGCGAGCGCCCGTCCGACCTCGAGGTCGGGGTTCACCCCCGGCGAGAGCTTGCGGAACGCCTTGAGGATGTACTCGTCGCCGTAGACGACGGACGAATTGCTCTGCTCGCCGCCCATCAACCGTCCGTGCATGGCAGCAGCCGAGAGCCCACCACCGAACGTGACTGCACCGACGTCGGTACCAGCGGTGAATCGCTCGAAAAGCCGCGCCGTCGCGTCGATGTCGTGTAGAGCGTCGTACGGCGCCGGCCCGTCTCCGTCGCGCGATCCGATGACCGCATGCTCGAGGATCGACGGCAGGTCGGCGCGTTCGGCGACGAGCAGCTGGTAGCGCGCGCTCGGGCCGGCGGCATAGTCGAAGCTGACCACGACGACGTGGACGGTCGGCTCGTCGCCTGGCAGCGTCGCGACAACCTCGACCGACAGCGACGTGATCACGCGTCCCTTGTCGGCGTACCAGCGTTGTTCGGGCACCCAGTCGCGCAGCCGCTGCTCGAGACCGGCGGTCACGAGTCCCTCCTGACTTGGAACCAGTACGAGCCATGCGGCGCGAGTGTCAGCAGGTAGGGCAGCTCCCCGATGTGCGGGAAGTGCACGCCGCCGAGGAGTTCGACCGGTGTGCAGCCGGCGAAGCGGGACAGGTCGAGTTCGGTGTACTGCGCAAACCGGGACAGGTTGCTGACGCAGATGACGATGTCGTCTTCCCAGCGACGCAAGAATGTGAAGACGCTCGGGTTGCTCCCGCCCAGGTCTTCGAAGCTGCCGAGTCCGAACACAGGATGCTGTTTGCGGACCTCGATGAGCCGCCGGGTCCAGTGCAGGAAGGACGTCGGGGAGCGCAGCTCGGCGTCGACGTTGACCGCCTGGTAACCGTGTACGGCGTCGAGCAGCAACGGCAGGTAGAGCCGCTGCGGGTCGGCCGTCGAGAAGCCCGCATTGCGGTCACCACTCCACTGCATGGGTGTGCGTACGCCGTCGCGGTCACCGAGGTAGATGTTGTCGCCCATCGCGATCTCGTCGCCGTAGTAGAGGACCGGCGAGCCGGGAAGCGAGAGCAGCAGCGTGTTGAACAGCTCGAGCAGGTCGCGGCTGTTGTCGAGCAGCGGCGCGAGCCGTCGGCGGATGCCGATGTTCGCCTTCATCCGCGGGTCGCGCGCGTACTCGGCGTACATGTAGTCGCGCTCTTCGTCGGTGACCATCTCGAGGGTCAGCTCGTCGTGGTTGCGCAGGAAGATGCCCCACTGGCAGTTGGCCGGGATGTCCGGGGTGTTGGCCAGGATCTCGGTGATCGGATAGCGCTGTTCGCGCCGGGCGGCCATGAAGATGCGCGGCATCAGCGGAAAGTGAAACGCCATCTGGCACTCGTCGCCGTCACCGAAGTACTCGACGACGTCAGCCGGCCATTGGTTGGCCTCGGCGAGCAGCACCCGGTCCTCGAACGACGCGTCGATCTCGGAGCGAACCCGCTTGAGGTACTCATGCGTCGGCTTGAGATTTTCGCAGTTGGTGCCTTCCTCCTCGAAGAGGTAGGGCACGGCGTCGAGCCGGAAGCCGTCGATGCCCATGTCGAGCCAGAAGCGCAGCAGCTCGATCATCGCGTCCTGCACTGCGGGGTTGGCGAAGTTGAGGTCGGGCTGGTGGCTGAAGAAACGGTGCCAGTAGTACTGCTCCCGGACCGGATCCCAGGTCCAGTTGGACTTTTCAGTGTCGACGAAGATGATGCGCGCGTCCGGATAGAGCTTGTCGGTGTCGCTCCACACGTAGAAGTCGCCGTAGAAACCGTCGGGGTCGGAGCGCGACGCCAGGAACCACGGGTGTTGGTCGCTCGTGTGGTTGATGACCAGGTCGGTGATGATGCGCAGCCCGCGGTCATGGGCTTCCTCGACCAGCTGCACGAAGTCCCCGAGATCGCCGAATTCCGGGAGGATCTTCAGGTAGTCGGAGATGTCGTATCCCCCGTCGCGCAAAGGGGATTCGAAGATCGGCAGCAGCCAGAGGCAATCGACGCCGAGCCACTGCAGGTAGTCGAGTTTCTGCGTCAGACCGCGCAGGTCGCCGGTGCCGTCGCCGTTGGAGTCGTAGAAGCCGCGGACGAGCACCTCGTAGAAGACCGCGCGCTTGTACCAATCGGGGTCGTGTTCTTCGAGTGCCATCAGATTTCACGGATCGTGAAGATGTGCGCGGGCTGCACGTATGGGTCCAGACGCACGTACTGCTGCGATCCGTCCCAGGTGTACGTCGCACCGGTGACTTCGTCGAACACCGCGAAATGTGCGCTGTGGTGGAGGCCCAGCTGGGTCATGTCGAGC
>JBDSAK010000385.1:0-9422 GCA_039922195.1 Mycobacteriales bacterium | reverse complement strand
GTACCGGACGTCGTCGTCTTCAACACGTGCGCGGTCAGGGAGAACGCCGACAACCGGCTCTACGGAAACCTCGGCCACCTGGCGCCGGTCAAGCGGGCGAAGCCTGGCATGCAGATCGCGGTCGGCGGCTGCATGGCGCAAAAGGACCGTGGGGTGATCCTCGAGCGCGCGCCATGGGTCGACGTGGTGTTCGGGACCAACAACATCGGCTCGCTACCCGCGCTGCTCGAACGCGCACGGCACAACGACGAGGCACAGATCGAGATCCTCGAATCGCTCGAGGTGTTTCCGTCGACGCTGCCGACCAAGCGCGACTCGGCGTACTCCGCCTGGGTGTCGATCAGCGTCGGCTGCAACAACACCTGCACGTTCTGCATCGTCCCGGCGCTGCGCGGCAAGGAGCGCAACCGTCCGGTCGGCGACATCCTCGGCGAGATGCACGCGCTCGTCGGGGACGGCGTACTCGAGATCACGCTGCTCGGGCAGAACGTCAACTCCTATGGCTCGGGCCTCGGCGACCGGTCGGCATTCGCGAAACTGCTGCGCGCGTGCGGCGCGATCGAGGGACTCGAGCGGGTGCGCTTCACCTCGCCTCATCCCAAGGACTTCACCGACGATGTCATCGACGCGATGGCGTCGACGCACAACGTGATGCCGTCGCTGCACATGCCATTGCAGTCCGGCTCGGACGTCGTACTCCGCCGGATGCAGCGGTCGTACCGCCAGGAGCGCTTCCTCGGCATCATCGACCGGGTGCGTGCCGCGATGCCCGACGCGGCAATCACGACGGACATCATCGTCGGGTTCCCCGGGGAGACCGAAGACGACTTCTTGCAGACTCTTTCCGTGGTCGCAGCGGCGCGCTTTGCGAGCGCGTTCACCTTCCAGTATTCGATCCGGGCCGGTACGCCGGCCGCCACGATGCCCGGCCAGGTGCCGAAAGAGGTCGTTCAGGAGCGCTACGAGCGGCTCGTCGCGTTGCAACAGCGCATCTCCGAGGAGGAGAACGGCGCGCAGGTCGGCCGGGTCGTCGAAGTCCTTGTCGCGCAGGGCGAAGGTCGCAAGGACGACGCAACCGATCGGCGTACCGGCCGGGCGCGCGACAACCGGCTCGTGCACTTCGAGGCAGGGGAGGAGGTGCGGCCCGGCGACGTCGTGCAGGTGCACGTGACGTACGCCGCACCGCATCATTTGATTGCCGACGGTGCTCCCGTCTCGCACCGCCGTACCCGCGCCGGTGATGCATGGGAAGCCGCGTCGTGCGGCGTACCGGTGCAGGCAACCGGCGGAGTGTCGCTCGGCATGCCGACCAAAACGATCACTTTGACAATCCGCTAGCTGGCGACGAGCGCGGACTCCAGCTCGGGGTTTGTCAAAGTGATCATTTTGTCCTTCGGCATGCGCCCGGGATGCGCTTGCGGCTACCGCGCCGTACCGGAGCGTGTGTCGCTCCACCACATGCGGTGAATTGACCGATTCCGTCGAGATCTCGGCGAATCTGAGCGTGACGATTCACGGTCAGAAGTCATTTCACGGCTTTTAGGGGGTGAGGCGAGCGGCGCGCCTTATCGTGATCACGTGTTCTCCGCAGGGGCCGTGTGCCCGCACCCGCCGCTGCTGGTGCCGGAGGTGGGGGGACACGACGCCGAGGTCGAGCTGCTGCGCGGCGCCTGCCATGCCGCGGTCGAGCGCATCCTCGACACCGATCCGGCGCGGGTCGTGGTCATCGGCGACGCGCCACGCCAAGCGACGTTCGGCAAGGGCGCGGTTGCCGACTTCACGCCGTACGGCATCGCTCTGCACCTGACGCTGGGCCAGGCCGGTCACGCCGACGGGCCGCACCTCCCACTCTCGCTCGCGGTCGGCGCGTGGCTGTTGAAGAGCGCCGGCTTCGCCGCGGACGTGACTGCGATCGGTGTACCGGCGACCGCATCGGCGGAGGAGGCGGTCGCCCTGGCCCGCGCCCTTGTCGGTACGCCGGACCGCGTCATCGTCCTCGCGATGGGTGACGGCAGCGCGAAACGCAACCCGGCCGCGCCGGGCTACGTCGACGGTCGCGCGGCCGGCTTCGACGAGTCGGTGGGCAAGGCGCTCGCATCCGCGGACACCGAAGCGCTGCTCGCCCTCGACGAGTCGCTGGCGCGGCGATTGATGTGTGCGGGGCGCGCGAGCTGGCAGGTCCTCGCCGGTGCTGCCGCCGGACAGGCACTGCACGCCGACCTTCTCTACGACGACGCGCCGTACGGAGTCGGCTACTTCGTCGCGACATGGACGAGGTGACCGGCCGGCCGGTTGTCGCGGTCGTCGGCCCCACCGCCGCCGGGAAGTCGGCGCTGGCGATATCGCTCGCGGAGCGGATCGGCGGCGAGATCGTGAACGCCGATTCGATGCAGCTCTATCGCGGCATGGACATCGGCACGGCGAAGGTGACCGATGCCGAACGCGCGCAGATCGCGCATCATGTGCTCGATATCTGGCCGGTGACCCAGCCGGCGTCGGTTGCCGACTATCAGGAGCAGGCGCGGGCGGCGATCGCCGCGGTGCACGCCCGCCGACGCATCCCGATCCTCACCGGCGGCTCCGGCCTCTACGTGCAGGCGACGGTTGACGCTCTCGAGTTCCCCGGCACTGACCCCGACATCCGCTCGCGCCTGGAAGAGGAGGTCGCGGCAGTGGGCCCGGAAGCCTTGCACCGCAGGCTCTCCGAGCTGGACCCGGCGGCGGCGGAGGCCAACTCGCCGCAGAATGCGCGACGCATCGTGCGGGCACTCGAAGTCATCGAGCTCACCGGGCAGCCGTTCTCCAGCGGCCCGGGCATGGCGGCGTACCGGTCCATCTATCCGCGGCTGACGATGGTCGGACTAGAACTCGACCTGGCAGCTCTCGACGAACGAATTGGGCTGCGGGTGGACGAGATGTGGGAGAGGGGGCTCGTCGACGAGGTGCGCGCACTCGAGGCGATCGGGCTGCGCCAGGGGGTGACCGCGCGCCGCGCCCTGGGGTATCGGCAGGTGCTCGCCTTTCTCGCCGGCGAGGCGACCGAGGACTTCGCTCGATCCGAGACGATCCGGGCGACGCGCAGATTCGTCCGCCGCCAACTGTCGTGGTTCCGCCGGGATCCGCGGATCCGTTGGCTGGACGCCGCCAGCGACGCCGTGGCCGCGGCGGTCTCGCTCGTGCGTCAACCGAATGGGTGATCAACCCGAAGCGGTCGCGAGCCGAAAGCCTCGGAAAGCGAAGAGGGGAAAGACGTGGCCGAAGTCGGCTCACTCCACGAGGAAGTCGGCCGCCTGCAGCTGGGCGGCGACGCGCTGAAGGCTGCCGCCCTCGATGCGCTGCGCGAGCGCGTCGCGGTTGTCGACTGCGACGGACGCATCCTGATGACGAACGCCGCGTGGCAGCGATTTGCCGGTCGTTCGACCAGCCCCTCGCACGCGCAGACCGGCGTGGGCGCGGACTACCTGCTCGCCGTCGACACCGCTGCTCTGGAGGAGTCCGGCATCGGCCTCCCGGGGGCGGCGGGTTCGGGCATCCGTAGCGTGCTCGCGGGCCATCGGCCGTTGTTCCAGTGCGAGTACTCGCTTCGGCAGCCGGGCGGGCCGGCCTGGTTCCTGATGGTCGTCACGTCGCTGCACGGAGTCCGCGGTCCTGCTGTCATCACGCATGTCGACATCGTGTCGAGGCGCGTCGTCGACCCGGACAGGAGTGCCGCCGACCTGCACGACCCGCTCACCGGCCTGCCGGGCGGCGCACTGCTCCGTGACCGGCTGGCGATGTCACTGGCGCAGCGCGCTGTCGACGACCGGCGTACCGCCGTCTTCGTCGTCGGAATCGAAGACCTGCAGGTGATCGCGGACGATCTCGGCGACGCGGTGGTGGACGAAGTCTTCATCGAGGTGACGCGACGGCTGCAGGCGACGGTCCGCCCCGGTGACACCGTCGCGCGCCTCGGGCCGGCGCAACTCGCATTCGTCTGCGGCGCCGTGCGCGGCCCAGCCGGCGTCGAGGCAATACGCATGCGGCTGCGCCGAGTGCTCGGCGAGCCCTTCCGCATCATCGGCCACCCCGCACCCGTGTGGATCAAGACGACGATCGGCGCGGCGCTCGACGGAGTCGACGGAGTCGAGCCGGACGGGCTGATGCTCGCTGCCGATGTGGCGCGCTACGTGAAGCCGCTGCAGCTCTGACGAAAGCGCTTCGTGCGCTCGTTACGATGCTGGCATGCGCTTCCTCAAGGGACACGGCACCGGCAACGACTTCGTTCTGCTGCCGGACGCCGACGCGCAACTCAGCTTGCCAGACGGCGTCGTCCAGGCTGTGTGTGACAGGCATTTCGGCGTCGGCGCGGACGGTGTGCTGCGCGTCGTACCCACGGAGGCCGTCGCCGAAGTCGCGCACCTCGCGGGCGACGCGCAGTGGTTCATGGACTACCGCAACGCCGACGGCACGGCGGTCGAGATGTGCGGCAACGGCATCCGCGTCTTCGCCCGCTACCTGTACGACGCCGGGCTGGTGACCGGCGAACACGTCGCGATCGCGACGCGCGACGGCATCAAGAGCGTGACCCGCCGCGATGCCCAGACGTACGCCGTCGACATGGGTCCGCCGGTCATCGGTGATCCCGCGTCGATCAGCATCGAGGTCGACGGGGCGAAGTACGACGTGACCGACGTGTCGATGGGCAACCCACACGCGGTGCTCTTCGTCGACGACGTGCCCGGCTCGCCCGTCCGCGAGCTCGGTCCGCGGATCGAGACTCTCGCTGTTTTCCCGCGCGGCACCAACGTCGAGTTCGTCGCGGTCGCCGGCCGTGGGCTGACGATGCGGGTGTGGGAGCGGGGGGTCGGGGAGACGATGTCGTGCGGCACCGGCGCCTGCGCGGCCGCTGTCGCGTCGGCGTACGCCGGACACACCGGTCGGACCGTCGATGTCGACGTACCGGGTGGCCGCTTGCAGATCGACTGGACCGAGGCCGGGCCGGTCACTCTCACCGGACCCGCGATTTTCGTGGCCTCGGGTGAGTTCGACGCCGGATGGCTGGCAGGTCAGGCCGCCAGGAGCGTTCGATAGCCCCGAAAATCGGGAAGCGCACAGCCATGAGCATGCGACGATTGAGCCGATGACGAATCTTCCTGAGCGCCCCGAGTGGCACGCCGCCGCCGATGACGAGTCCGACGTCGACCGCGACAGCGACTTCCACGACATCGAGGGCGAAGGCTTCGAGCTCGAGGAGCGGCAAGCCCTGCGCCGCGTCGCCGGGCTGCGCACCGATCTCGAGGACATCACCGAGGTCGAGTACCGCCCGCTGCGGCTCGAGCGCGTCGTGCTCATGGGGGTGTGGTGCGAGGGCACCGTCCACGATGCCGAGAACTCCATGCTCGAGCTCAAGGCGCTCGCCGAGACGGCCGGGTCGCAAGTGCTCGAAGGGTTGATGCAGCGGCGCGCGCAGCCCGACCCGGCCACCTACGTCGGCAGCGGCAAGGCCAAGGAGCTACGCGACGTCGTGATCGAGACCGGCGCCGACACGGTGATTTGCGACGGTGAACTCTCCCCGGCGCAGCTGCGCAACCTCGAGCAAGTCGTCAAAGTGAAGGTCGTCGACCGCACCGCGCTGATCCTCGACATTTTTGCCCAGCACGCGACGAGTCGTGAGGGCAAGGCTCAGGTCGAGCTCGCGCAGATGACCTATCTGCTGCCCCGCCTGCGTGGGTGGGGTGAATCGCTGTCCCGCCAGGGTGGTGCCTCCGGCGGCGGCATCGCGACCCGTGGTCCGGGTGAGACGAAGATCGAGACTGACCGGCGCCGGTTGCGCGCGCGGGTCGCCAAGCTGAAGAAGTACATCGCCGAGATGTCCAAGACTCGCGAGACCAAGCGCCAGGAACGCGTCCGCAACAACATTGCGTCCGTGGCCATCGCCGGCTACACCAACGCCGGCAAGAGCTCGATCCTCAACCGCCTGACCGGTGCGGGTGTCCTGGTCGAGAACGCGCTCTTCGCAACCCTCGATCCAACGGTACGCCGATCGACGACACCCGACGGGCGGGTCTTCACGCTGACCGACACGGTCGGGTTCGTGCGGCATCTGCCGACGCAACTCGTCGAGGCGTTCAAGTCGACACTCGAGGAGGTGTCGCGGGCGGGACTCATCCTGCACGTTGTCGACGGGTCGCACCCCGACCCGGAAGCGCAGATCGCCGCCGTACGGGAGATCTTCGGCGACATCGGCGCGGGCAACGTGCGCGAACTGATCGTCGTCAACAAGATCGATGACGCCGATGAGGTCGTCCTCGGCCGGCTGCGGCGCAAGGAGAAGCACTCGGTCTTCGTATCCGCGAAGACCGGCGCCGGACTATCCGACCTCATCGCCGCGATCGAGCGTGACCTCCCCAGGCCCGAGATCGAGATCGACGTACTCGTGCCATACAGCCGCGGCGACTTGGTGGCCCGCATCCACGACGAGGGCGAGATCCTGGGCGAGCAGCACACCGGCGAGGGCACGCTCATCACCGCACGGGTGTCGCCGATGCTTGCGGCGGAGCTCAACGACCTCGACGAAATCGCCCGCGCCCGCTGAGGCAGCACGCTCGGTTAGCCCATCTGGCGGAACGACGTTGGGGCCCGGGGGACCTCAAGAAAAACGCGTCGCCGTACGACATCCAAGGCAAGAGGGGCGACGGCTCCTATTGGGGAGTTGGCGTGCGCCTGGCGGTCGACATCGCGGTGCTGGTTGCCGCGCTGCTCGCCGTCACAGCCGGCACGCAAGCCGCCCGCGCGGGTTCCGGTCGCGTGGCACAGGCCTGGTCGCTCCTGACTCTTGGCACCGCGTCGTGGACGCTGGGCTATCTCTGCGCAGTCTACGAGCGCTCCCGGGGCGTCCCACTCGCGGTCACCACGATCGCCGCGCTGTGGGCGCTGCCGCTGTGGATCGCCGGGCTGATGACGCTGCCCGCGGCGCCCGACGGGATCACCGGCCGGCTGCGGACGGTGCTCGACGGCTTGCTCGTCGCATGTTCGCTCGGGTTCGTCGCATGGGCGCTGTTGATGAGTCCCGAGGCTGGTAGTCAATTCGACGCATGGGAGCGCGTGTTCACTCTCGCGCCGCCGGCCGCGGGCTTCGTCGCGGTGAGTCTCGTACTGGTGCTGATCGTGCGCTCGCGCGGAGCCGCCGGCGCACCGATCCGGCCGCTGATCCTGATGGCGATCGCGTTCGTCGCCATCACCGGCTCCGAGTCCGCGCTCAGCTTCGACGTCTTGCAGGTGGGCGAGGGTACGTCGCCGCTCACCAACTTCGGCTGGGTCGTCGGCTTCTGCGCCATCGCTGCCTCGGCATTCCTGGCCGACCAGAGCCTCGACACGAAGCCAAACGATCGCCCGTCGCGCGGCGTCGGCGTACTGCTTCCGTGTAGTGCTGTCGTCGTCACGCTCGGTCTGACCGTCGAACGCGAGCTCGGCGGCCGGCTCGACGCCGTCCTCGTCTGGAATCTCGCGGCGTTGCTGGCACTGCTCGTCACCCGGCTCGTGCTGACGTTGCTGGAGAACCATGGCTTGACCCGCACCCTCGAGCAGCGGGTGACGCAGCGGACGAACGAGCTGATGGCCCACGAATCGCGCTTCCGGTCGCTCGTCCAGTTCTCCTCGGACGTCATCGCGATCGTCGACTTGCAAGGTTGCGTGCAGTATCAGAGCGCATCGGTCGAGCGCGTCTTCGGCTACCTGCCCTCAGCACTTGTCGGTACGCCGTTCCGCCGGATGCTCGCTGAGGCCGACATCGCGACGTTCAACTCGCTGCTCGGGCAGGCGGTGCAACAGCCGTTCGTACCCGTCGTCGGCGAAGTAGGCGTCTGGCGCAGCGACGGTCAGTTGCGGCCGTCCGAGGTCACGATGACCAGCCTGCTTCCCGACCCCAGCGTGCGCGGCATCGTCCTGAACACGCGCGACATCGGCGACCGCCGGCAACTCGAACGCGAACTGCTGCACCAGGCGTTTCATGACCCGCTGACCGGACTGGCGAACCGCTCGTTGTTCCGCGACCGCGTCGAGCACGCACTCGCGCAGTTCTCCCGCCGGCAACGCCCGTTGTCGGTCATCTTTGTCGACCTGGACGGCTTCAAGTCCGTCAACGACTCGCTCGGTCATGCCGCCGGCGACGCGTTGCTCGTCTCTGTCGCCGACCGGTTGCTCGCCTGCGTCCGCCACGGCGACACCGTGGCGCGTCTCGGCGGCGACGAGTTCGCCATGCTGATCGAGGAGGTGGACGGCGAGAGCGAGGCGGTACTGCTCGCCGACCGAGTGCTCGAACTACTGCGCGAACCTGTGGTCGTCGACGGCAACCCCGTCTTCGTCGGCGGCAGCCTCGGCATCGCGACCACGATCACCGGGCTCGAGACGTCAGGGGAGTTGCTGCGCAACGCCGACCTCGCGATGTACCGGGCAAAGTCCTCGGGCAAGAACAGCTACCAGCGGTACGAGCCCGGGATGCACTCGGCCGTGATGCAGCGAATGCAGCGCGAGGGAGACCTGCGGCAGGCGGTCGAGAAGGGTCAGTTCGTCCTGCATTACCAGCCGACTGTGGACCTGCGCACCGGGCGCTTGGCCGGCGTCGAGGCGCTGCTGCGCTGGTGGCATCCCGTCGAGGGCATCGTGCCGCCGTCGGATTTCATCCCGCTCGCCGAGGAGACCGGCCTGATCGTCCCGATGGGCGAGTGGGCGCTACGCGAATCGTGCCTGCAGGGCGCGCGCTGGCAGCTGCAGTACGGCGCCAACGCCTACGTCGGCGTCAACATCTCGGGACGTCAGCTGCAGGATCCGGGCTTGCCGGCGATGATCGCGGACGCGCTCGACCAGTCCGGGCTGCAACCGCACCTGCTCGTCCTCGAACTCACCGAGTCGATGCTGATGGCGGAGTCCGACGAGTTGATCGAGACCCTGCGGCTGATCAAGGCTCTCGGCGTACAGCTGGCTATCGACGACTTCGGCACCGGCTACTCGTCGTTGTCCTACCTGCATCGCTTCCCGGTCGACATCCTCAAGGTGGACCGCGCGTTCGTGGCGCGGATCCAGGGTCGCGATGACGAGGACGGGCTGGCGGCGACCATCGTCCGGCTCGGCCAGTCGCTCCAGCTCAAGATCATCGCCGAGGGCCTCGAGGACTTCGACCAGCTGTCCGCGCTGCAGAACATGGGCTGCCAGTACGGCCAGGGCTTCTACTTCTCGCGGCCCTACGAGTCGCGGCAGATCGACGTGATGCTCGCCGCGGGTGGAGTGTTCTCGCTTTCGCCGAACTCGCCGCGCGCCCGCAAGAGCGGCGTGGTCGGTACGCCGGCCCCCGTGACGTCGGCTCGCCCGATGGGCATGGTCATTCCGCAAGTTCTCTAGTCGGTGTCACGATTTGTGCGCATTGCGTGACGGTTAGAACACCGTAT
>JBDSAK010000384.1:0-8961 GCA_039922195.1 Mycobacteriales bacterium | reverse complement strand
GTCGCCGGGACCGACGAGAGCGATGGTCGGAAAGGGCTGACTCAGGACATAGGCGAGCGCGATCCCGATCGCGGTCACGCCGTGCCGCTGCGCGAGTAGCTGCGCGCGGTGCAGGCGCGCGAAGTTGTCGTCGCTGTAGTAGGTGCGCACGACGTCGCCGCTCCTGCCGTCACCTGACTCGTAGCGCCCCGAGAAGAAGCCGGCGGCCTGCGCCGACCACGCCAGCAACGGCAGCTGCGACTGCCGGTGCCAGCGCGCGTATTCATCGTCGACGTAGACACAGCCGGGCCACATCGGCTCGACCGGGCGGGCGAGGCTCCAGCCGGGGTTGTTGAGGGCGAACGGCACGAGGCCGTGCGCCGCCGCGTAGTCGTTGGCCGCCACAACGCGCTGCGTCGACCAGTTCGACGCACCGAAAGCCATGATGCGTCCGGCGTCGCGGGCGCGATTGAGCGCGTCGATGAGCTCTCCGACCGGAACGGCTTCGTCGTCGCGGTGCAGGACGAAGATGTCGAGGTAATCGGTGCCGAGCCGATCGAGGCTCTCACCGAGATCGGCCTCCAACGCGGCCGGCGTCACGCGCGGTACGCCGTCCGGTTTCGGATGGCAACCCTTGCCGAGCACCATGGCGGCATCGCGGCCGCGTGCGGCCAACCACTTGCCGAGGGTCAGGTCGACGGCGCCGTCACCATAGACATGCGCGGTGTCGACGAGATTGCCACCGGCGGCGGCGAAGGCGTCAAGGATCGCGAAGGCCGGGCCCGGGTCGTCAGGCATCGCCTTCATGACACCGATGGCGATGCTCGACACCGAATCGGCGACGCCCTCAATCGACACATACCGCATGCGGTCAGTTCCCCGTTCGCTGAGAGGAGGCGGTCGCAGCCGAGCATCAGCGACGACCAGATCATGCACCACAACGTCATCATCGTGACCGCTGAGCACGCGAGTGCCGGGTGTGTCGCGCACCCCCACCGAGCTACGTGGAGTCACCTCTCGTCACGCAGGCTCGAAACAGGCGGTCGGCACCTACCGCCAGTCTCGGACGACACATATGGTGCGAACAAGGCCGCTCTCCGCAACGTCGCGGACCGAACCTCGCCAGGAGGACCTGTGTCTCGAGCCACCCGCCGAGTTGTCGTTGGACTCGCCGCGCTTTCTATGGTCGCTGCGATCAGCAGCAGCCCTGCCATCGCCCATCCCGGTCATGATGCGGGCTTCGACGGCAGCGCCGCCGACGACGCCCACGACACCCACCAGCACGGTGACACTGCTGGGCATCTCCCGCCGACTCAAAACAATGTCGACCTGATCTCCAAGCTCCGCCTCAAGAATGTGGTTCCCGAGAAGATCGCCGACGTCGGCGTCCACAAGGGCTACGCCTACCTGGCTGCCTGGGGCGTCGTGACCTGCAAGTACAACGGCGTACACGTCGTCGACATCCGCAATCCGCAATCACCCAAGGAAGTCGCCTTCGTCCAGTCGAAGGAAGGCAGCTACCCAGGCGAGGGCATCCAAGCGATCGCGCTGACGACGCCGTACTTCTCCGGCGACATCCTCGTGAGCAACAACGAGAAGTGCCTCGACAAGACGACGCGCGGCTTCGGCGGCATGAACATCTATGACGTGACGGACCCCAGGCACCCGACGCCGCTGGCGGTGGGCGCAGGGGACACGTCCGAGGAGGGCACCGACGTCGTAGCCGGAGCCGGCAAGAAGGACGCCAACGAGATCCACAGCGTCTTCGCCTGGGACGCCGGCGACAAGGCGTACGCCGTCATCGTCGACAACGAGGAAGCGACTGATGTCGACATCATGGACATCACCAACCCGAAGGCGCCCGTTCTCGTCGCCGAGTACGACCTCGCCGCGAAGTTCCCGCAGATCGTGCAGAACATGCCCGACAACCTCACCGAGATCTTCTTCCACGACGTCGTCGTCAAGAAGGTCGGCAGCCGGTTCATGATGTCTGCAAGCTACTGGGACGCCGGCTATGTGATCCTCGACGTCACCGATGTGCGAAACCCGACGTACGTCGGCGACAGCGACTACGCCCTCGAGGACCCAGCTCTCGTCGGCACGCCATTCCAGGGTGAGGCTCCCGAGGGGAACGGCCACCAGTCCGAGTGGACGCGTGACAACAGGTACCTGATCGGAACGGACGAAGACTTCTCGCCGTACCGCAGCGGTCCGTTCTTCGTCGACGGCACGGAGTACGACGCTGTTGCGGTCGGCGGCGGCGGCTCCCCAGCGGACTTGCCGGACAAGAAGCTCAATGGCCCGGTCGTCTACGGCGGGTACGGCTGTCCGGACTCAGCACCGGTGCCACCGGCGTCAACGGCGCTGGCCGGCGTCACCCTCGCAGCCGGCGAGGAGAAAATCGTCGTCCTGCAGCGAGGCCCATCGGGTGACCCGGGCGCGCCTGAACAGGCGTGTTTCCCCGGTGACAAGGCGGCATCCGCCTTCGCCGCCGGCTACGACGCAGTCGTTCTGGTCAACCGCCATCTCGGATCCGCAGAAGCCGACTTTGCCTACTGCGGCTCGGGGGGCTTCCCGCAAGGACTCAGCTTCCCGACGGTCTGCACGACGCATGCCGCGTTCCACGACCTGTTCAACGTCGCGCCAAACTTCTCGGTGCCGTACGCCGGTGCGGAGCCGGCCATCGGCGCGATCGGCGACAAGGTGTCCGTCGAAGCGTTCTTCAACGGCTGGGGATACGTCCACCTGTTCAGGAACGGCGCCGGCAAGCTCGCTGACCTCGACCAGTACGTCGTCCCGGAGGCAATCGACCCGGCGTACGCAAAGGGCTTCGGCGACCTGTCAGTGCACGAAGTAGCCACGAGTGCGATGCGCGATGACCTCGCGTACATCTCGTACTACGCGGCCGGCTTCCGCGTCACGAAGATCGTCAATGATCAGCTCGTCGAAGTCGGCCGCTTCATCGACCAGGGTGGCAACAACTTCTGGGGCGTCCAGGTCTTCACCGGCGCGGATGGCAACGAGTACGTCGCGGCGAGCGATCGCGACTTCGGGCTCTACATCTTCCGCTACACCGGAGGCTGACCCGAGTGCAGGAGGACCGGTCCGCACGCGGGCCGGTCCTTTTGCATGTCAGCACCGGCAGCGGCTAGGCGCTTGCCTCCCCCGAGACCGGCGTGCGGGCCTCCCATCCGATGACGCGCGGCCACGCCGCAACAGAACTTCACGTTCGCCTCCTCTGGCCTGACGAGAGGACGCCGCACTATCGTGCCGGTATGGACGGCCTGCGGGTGCTGCTCGTCGATGACCACGACGAGTACCGGCCGACGCGCGGCTGGATCCTCGCGTGAGAGCAGCACCTGTGCTGGGTTTCCTGCCCAAGGCGAGTCGCACATGCTCTGCGGCGTTGGCTTTCGTGCGCTGATCAGGGCCGCCGTGCTCCTAGGCGGGGTCCTCGTCTCCGTCGCAGCCGCGCTGATCCGGGTCGACGATGGTGCTGTCGTCCCCACGCCGGTGGAGATTCTGGTCCCGGTCGTGTTGGCGGCGTGCGGTCTGGTGCTGCACTTCGTCGGGCGTCGGGTGCCGTCCGGTTGTCTCGTGGCTGGCTCGGTGGCCTGGTCGGTCCTCGGCCTGGCAGGCAGGCTCCCCATTGGTTGGGAGGAGTCTGTTCTTCGCCTATCGCTGCTCCCCCTGGCGCTCGTGCTCGTGTCGCTGCTGACCTTGCCGACCGGGGACCTGCGACGGCCGAGCACCAAGGTCGCAACGTCGGGGGTGTTGCTCGTTGCAGCGCTCGCAGGTGCCGGTGTGCCACTGCCGGTGTTGGCGCTTTTGGGGTTGCCGCTCGCGGTCGCGGCACTGGTCCCGGGACGGCTGACGCCCGCCAGCCTCGCGAAGGGCGCGGCCGCTCTCACGCTGATCGCCCTGGAGTACGCCGTGAAATCGGAGCGCGTCCCGACCCGGGTAGCAGCTGACGCTGTCGGAATCCTGATGATCGCCGGCGCGTTGGTCGTCGTCCTGCTGCTGGACGGGCGAATGGACATGTGGAGCCCGGTCCGCCGCTTCGACACCGCGGAGGAGTTCGGGCGCCGGATCGGCGCCGCACTCGGCACGGGGGCTGTGCGCGTGGCATTCCCCGTCCTCGACGGATCCGTGGTCGACCTCGATGGTCGACCGCAGAGAATGCCCTCGTCCTCGACCGTGGTCGAGGGGGCCTCCGGTGACAGCGTGGCTTGGATAGCACCCCTGACGCGGATCGAGCCGTCGTTGTTTCCGGCCCTCTTGGGGTTGCTCACGCAAACCGGGGCGCTCGCTCGGATGCGTCGCGACGACCGCGAACAGCTGGAACGGCTCGCCGCGTCACGGCGTCGGCTCGTGACTGCCGCCGACGAGGACCTGGGTCGGATCCGAATCCTTCTGCACCGCAGCGTGCTGTCCCGTCTGGAGGCGATGGATGGCAAGCTGGAGGGGATCGAGGCTTCTGAGCGGATCCTCGAGAGGCTCGCCTCCGCCAGGCGCGAACTCGAGCACCTCGGGGCCGGCCTCGATCCCACCGCCGGCCGGGACCTGGCCGACGCGCTGAGAGCCCTGACGGAACGGGACCCGACCCGAGTCACCGTTTCGACGTCGCTCGCGACGACTCCGCCGGCCTTGGTGGCCAGGACCGCGTGGTTCGTCGCCTCAGAGGTGGTCAGCAACGTCCTCAAACACGCGGCAGGGGCCGCGGTTCGGGTGGAGGTCCGGTCCGGACCCGACCTCTTGGAGCTGCTGGCGGTCGACAACGGTCCCGGGGGAGTTCCGTCCAGTGGCTTGACCTCGGTCCGCGACCGGGTCCGCTCGGCAGGGGGGACTCTCGCGGTGGACTCGGACGCGACAGGGACGCGCATTCAGGTGCTGTTGCCGTATGAGGGTGGTGGTGTGGATACGGGCCCGCCCGTATCCACGTCGGGGGCTGAGCTCAATCCTCCAGTGCCGAACGGACTCCTAGGTTTGGGGCTATGAAAAGGGCACCCAACCTGATCGCGCTGCTCGCCCTGGTGGCGTGCGGTGCGTGCGGTCCGGCTACTTCTCGTACGGGAACGGAGATGGACCCGGTCACGCTCACGGTTGCGCAGCACGAGCCTGTCCTCGAGGAACTGGCAAGGGCAACCAGGAAGTCGCCGGTGACGGTGACCGCGAAGAAGGTGCCGGGTCTCTCCGACGTGGAGGGCGCGCTGCTGGCGGCACTCGCGGCAGGCGAGATCGACCTTGCGTCCATCCGCTCCGGGCGCCTCTTCGGCGAGGGCGCCGCATCGTTGGCGCCGCTGAGCGCGCCGTTCCTCGTCACCAACGACGACCAGGCCAAAGCCATCGCCCGAGACGGTGTCGCCCAGGACCTGATGGCGTCGTTGTCCGACCTCGATCTCGTGGGCCTCGCGCTCGTCCCCCAGGGGCTGCGACACCCGTTCGGATTCGGACAGCGTCCGTTGGTGGCGACCGCGGACTACCTGGGTCAGCTCGTCAGCACGCCACCGGACAAAGGGTCGACCGACATCCTCACCGCCCTGGGGGCGCGGGTTGACCACAGCATCGATGCCGCGCGAACCCGACTGGTCCACAGCGGTGAACTCCGCGGCATCGAGGTGCACCTGGGCAACTTCGGGATTGTCGACCGGCCGGCCGTCGTCACGGCCAACGTCACGTTGTACGACAGGTTCGATGTCGTTGTCGTTCGTCGCCCGTCGTGGGAGGCGCTCACGACCCGGCAGCAGGCTGCGCTGCGGTCAGCGGTCTCGGGTGCGCAGGATACCGAAATCGGTCTGAGTCCTCGGGAGGCGACGTCGTTCGCCGGGTGGTGTCAGGAGGAAGGTGCCTCTTCGGTGAACGCGTCCGCGGAGCAGCTTGCGGAGCTGCATGGTGTGCTCGACCCGATCACCCAGGCCATGGCCTCCGATCCAGAGCTAACGGGATCGGTTGCCCGGATGCGCGAGCTCGGCAATGGCACCGACGGTCCCGGGGGGCTGGAGTGCGACGCCACCGAGCCGACGAGTGCCGGATCCGAGAGCGCCGGCCCGGTGGCGGCGCGCGGTGATCAGAGCGCTCTGGACGGCGTCCTGCGGTTCGCCGTGGACGAGCGGGAGCTGCTCGACGGCGGAGCGTCGGCGTCGGACGCGAAAGGGAACTCAGGGGTCTGGCAGATGCAGGTCCAACAGGGGGCCGCCGAGGTGACCCCGCCCGGGGGGCCCCCCGGCTTCTGGACGTTCACCTTCGACGGCCGGCGCGTAGCCCTCGACTTCGGAACCGACGGCGGGACGCTGGTAGGGACGTACGCGCTCGACGGCGACAACGTGCGCTTCGGATGGAACGTCCCCGCAGGCGATCCCAACCCGTGGATCGGGAAAGTCCTGTTCGCCAAGGCGGTGCGACTCAAGGGATGACCCGATCATCAGCGGAACACGCCCTGCCACGGCTTCCTCGCGAGCTGGTGGCAGCGTCTTACGTCGTCGTCGGCAGCGGTGTCCTCATCGCGCTGCCTCCGCTGGTCTCAGGACTCGTGCCGCTCGATGCTGCTCCCCTGGTCCAGGGACTCGCTGTCGGGTCGAGCGGCGTTTCGCTCCTGTTGGTCCTCGTTCGCTGTCCCCGGCACGCCTGCCTATTGATGTCCACGGCGCTGTGCGCGGTCGTCGGCCTTCTCGTCCCGCTCACAGGCGCCACCGCACTGCTGCGCGGGCTCGCGGTGGCGCTTGCCCCGCTGACGATCCCGCTGGCGGCCCGGACGATCGTCGACCGGCCCGGGCGCGGTGTCCGGCTGATGCTGCTTGCCGGAGTGCTGGCGGGACCCGTGCGGAGCCTGTTCTACGACCCCCTTCGCGACCTGGCCTGCTTTCCCTGCCTGCCCAGCGCATTCGCCGTGCTGCCCGACCTCCAGAGGGCAGACCTGTTGGCCCTCGTCGGCGGGATCCTCGTCGTGCTGGGCTCTCTGGCGGCCGCGGCCGCGGAGCGCGGTCGCCTACTTCCGCGTCTGCTCGCCGTACTGCTCATCGTGGTCGCCGTCACCGCTGTGATGGCTTATCAACAGCCCCGTGGCGTGTCGGCATCGGCCGCCACCGAGTCGCTCCTGCTCGCCCTCGCCGGTGGAGTCGGGCGGATCGGCACCCTGCTGCTTGGGCGCCGGCGCCTTCGTGGTCTCGCGACGACAGTGGCGGCGCATAGTCCGGTTGACGCATTGCGTTCCGCCCTGAGAGACCCCTCTATCGAGGTCTACTACCCGGTCGCCGAGGAGGGCGTCGCGCTGGTCGATGCCGACGGCGTAGCGACCCGGTCGCCGGCACGACCTACCACCGCGATCGTGGTCGATGACCAGCAGATTGCGCTGGTCGCCCACGACCGACCGCTGTCGAACCCGCTCGATCCCAACGTCCTGCTCCTGCTCGCAGGGGCCAGGCTTCGCGCGCTGCTCGCCCTCCGGGCCGCCGAGCTGACTCGGTCGAGGGCGCGCTTGGTAGCGCGGGCGGACGCCGACGCGCGCGCGCTCGAGAGCGACCTGCATGACGGCGCTCAACCGCATCTCCTCGGCCTTGGCGTCGAGTTGCGGCTCGCGTTGAGCTCGGCCGCGGCAGCAGACCACTCCGTCCTTGAGGAGTCTCTGGACGACGTCCAGGAGTGCATCTCGGCGGTCCGAGAGATCTCGCACGGCATCTATCCCGCACTCTTGAGCAGAGCCGGGCTGACCCCGGCGCTTACGGCGGTGGCGCGACGGGGCGCCATCGGGATCGGGGTCCTCGACCTCCCGAGCGCTCGAGCGTCCGAGGTGGTCGAGCGCACTATCTACCTGGTCGTCATCGATGCTGCCCTCCGCTCCGCGGAGCCGGTGCAGGTGACCGGCTGGCTGGACGGGTCGACGTTCGATGTGACAGTGGTCGGCTCCCCGCCCGCGGCGGACTCGCTCCTCTACGATCGGGTCGCTGCAACCGGAGGCACCATGCAGACCACGACCGACCGAGTGAGGGTGAGGATCCCGTTCGCGTAGCCGTGCTCGAGGACCACCTCCTGACGCGAGAGGGAATCGTCCGGACGCTCGAACACGTCGGCGTCGAGGTCGTCGCGGCGGTCACGGAGGTACCCGCCTTCCTTCGAGCAGTCGCGCTGGAGGCTCCGGACGCCGTCGTGGCAGACGTGCGGCTCCCGCCAACGTTCACCGATGAGGGCCTGCGTGCCGTCAAGGACGTGAAGCGGCTGTACCCAGGCGTCGGCGCTCTGGTGCTTTCCCAGTACGTCGAGGCGGAGTTCGCCATGGGCCTGCTGGAACAAGTGTCCGGCGGCGTCGGCTACCTGCTGAAGGATCGCGTGCTCGACCCGGAGACCCTGATGGACTCGCTGCGGCGGGTGGTCGCCGGCCAGTGTGTCCTCGACCCCTCCCTGGTCGCCGACCTTCTCCGGCCGCGCCGCGTTCCCGAACCTCTCGCAACTCTCACCGAGCGAGAGGTCGAGGTTCTCCAAGGCATCGCGGAGGGATTCACCAACTCTGCAATCGGCCAGCGACTGTTCATCTCCGAGCGCACCGTCGAGGTCCACGCGCAACGCATCTTCGCCAAGCTCGGCGTCACCGAGGACCCTCAGGTCAACCGCCGCGTGCTCGCAGCGGTGAAGTACCTGCTAGCCCCTCCGTGGCCGGACGGTCCGAGTTCCCCCCGCTAGCGCGCCGGCGTCGAGGTACGGGCTGACACGTAGGGGAAATGAGGGTTTCCCCGATGTGCCCGTGGGGGTGACGGCCGACGCTGAGGAGACCGAAGGTACCCCCGCGAAGGAGAAGTCGATGCGACCTCTACGCCCCAGATCCGCCGCGATCGTGTCCAGGTCCGATGCCACAACCCGGCACCTGCTTCACCCCATGCACCGACGCATCGCGGCAACTTCTGCGCTGGCCCTGCTCGCCGTCTTGATCGCCGCGCCTTCGGCGTCGGCCAGCACGTCCGAGAGCCCGGCGGGACACAGCCAGATCGTGTG
>JBDSAK010000383.1:0-4156 GCA_039922195.1 Mycobacteriales bacterium | reverse complement strand
CGGGAACGTTTCCGCGACCAGAACGGCACCTACGCTCACCGGTGTCGATGGTGGACATCAGCAGCACCGTGCCCCATCCGGCCGCAGTCGCAGCGGCGCCTCCCCACGCCGCTTGCTGCCGCGACGGGCTACGTAGGAGAGTGGCTCTCGCCGACCCTGGCATCCGAGCGGGAGAACTTTGTGGGAGCGAACGAGAACGTCGCAGCCGTGCGCGACTTCATTGAGCGAGCGTGGAACGACGGCGACGAGTCGGTCTTCGAGAAGCATCTCTCAGCGGATTTTCCCTTCCCCGGAGGTCGGGAAGGCTTCAAGCAGATGATCTTCAGGTATCGCAAGGCCTTCGTGGGATTCCACATGGAGGTGCATGACATCTTCGGGGTCGGTGACAAAGTCGTCACCGTGCTGACGATGCACGGAAGGCATGAGGGCGAGTTTCTCGGCGTTGCTGCAACTGGCCGAAGCATCAGCATCTCGGGCATCGCCGTAGACGTCATGCGCGACGGTCAACGCGTCGGCGGTGGCGCCCAGCTGGATCAACTCGGCCTTCTGCAACAACTCGGGGCCGTGAGCCCCCAGTACTCGATGTTCTGACGGCTTGGGTCTGCGGCTGGAGCGGCAGGTAATGCCGGATCTGTTCGTATCCAGCAGCGATCGCCTCTCTCGGATCTGGCTACTCGCCCCATCTCGTCAGATGGCCCTCGAGCAGGTCCGCGATCGCGTCCACCTCATCCAAGACACCCGTGGCGACGGAAATAATCAAGTCGTGGGCCTCATCGTTGGTGAAGGTGAGTCGGTGCCCGTTCATCCCGTAGAACGCGATGGTGCCGGCCAAGGCCAGCCGCTTGTTGCCGTCGACGAGGGCATGGTTGCCGGCGATCGAATGCAGCAGTGCCGCCGCCTTGTGATGCAACGAGACGTAGACGTCCTGCCTGAAGGCGCTGGCCCGCGGACGGGCGACGGCAGCCTCGAGCAGCCCCAAGTCGCGGACCTGAACTTCGCCCAGTGTCCGCTCCGCGACGTACAGCAGGTCCTCGAGATCGAGGTAGATCACTGACCGAGCCGCTCCAACGCCTCGCTGTAGCGAGGGAGCTCGGAGTCCAGCACCCGGTCCAGCAACTGGCGCCGACTAGTGCGTTCGATGTAGTCGCGGACGGCCTGCCGGGCCACCTCCTGCATCGACCTGCCCTCGAGCTCCGCGCGACTGCGCAACGCCTCGGTCTCACCGTCGTCCAGCCGCAGAGTCATAGCCATTCCCGAATGATACCACTTGTGATACCAAGTGCCCCACCGCATGAGAACCGAACAGAGCCGTCCCTCTGTCGCAGGGGTCGGCAGCGGGCATAGCCGCGATGAGGGTGCGTCACATCGCCGCCAATCGGCGCGCGGCAACATCCGGATCTGCCAATGTCACGAGGCCGACCAGTGCTAGGGAGAGCGTTGAAGAGCGGCGCTACCGCTCGCTCGCGCCTGGGTAGTTGAATTGTCACATGAGCCAACTCCCCGTGGTGTGGGCAGCACGGACCCCAGTGACAGACACCTACCACGGGGTCGATGTGAGCGAGGACTACCGCTGGCTGGAGGACGGCTCCTCCGAACAGGCAATCGCCTGGACGAAGGCTCAGCGGCAGCGCACGCGTGCCAACTTCGATGGGATCCTCTGGCGGGACGCGCTGCGGACGCGCGTTGAGCACTTGCTGAGGTCGGAAAGGACCACGTACAAGGCGCTGCTGTCCGGCGGGACCACCTTCTTCGCGCTGAAGGTACAAACGCCGCGGCAGCAGCCTTTCCTGGTGTCGCTGACCGACCTTGACGACCCCGCGACCGAGCGTCTCGTCGTGGATCCGAACGCCATCGACCCGTCGGGGGAGACCACCATTGACTTCTTCGTCCCGTCTCCGGACGGCAAGCAGATCGCAGTCTCGTTATCGGAGCACGGCACCGAGGACGGTTCGCTGCACGTCTACGACGTCACGACCGGAAAGGTCGTCGGCGAACCGATCCCGCATGTGAATCTGACGGGTGGATCCGTGGCCTGGCGCCACGACAGCTCAGGGTTTTGGTACACCCTCTGCGTTGATCCAGCAGGGTTTCGGCAACAGGTGTGGTTTCGCGAGCTCGGCACCGCACGGGACCGCGTGGACCTGGCGGCAGGGTTCGCCGACGAGCAGATCGCGGAGCACCTTTTGTCCGCCTCGCCCGACGGCCAGTGGGTGATGGACCGGGTGCAAAGGGGGGACGGTGGCGAGTGGCAGGTCTTCCTCCGCAACCAAGCTGGCGACGGCACGTGGTGGCAGGTGGCGGACATCGCCGATAAGTGCATGCTTGCCGTGCTCGGCACCGACGCGATGTACCTGCTGTCCCGCCGGGATGCCCCGCATGGCAAGGTGCTCCGCCTGCCGGTGACCGGTGGCGTCACGGCCGCTGACGCCGAGGAGATCGTGCCGCCAGGGGACCTGGTCATCGAGGACCTCTCGGTGACGCGCGACACCGTCTGGGTAGTGAACATGGACGGCGGGCCGCAGCAGGTGCGCGCCTTCGACACCAAGGGTGTTCCGCTGCCCCCGGTGGAGATCCCGCCGATGAGCTCGGTGTCGTCGTACTTCGCTCGTCTCGCGACACTTGGACCGGATCAGGTCGCGTGGTCCTGCGAATCCTTCACGGAGCCGGCGGCCTGGTGGATCGCAGCCGACGGCGACACACCCCGACCGACCGCGTTGAAGACGACGACGCCGGTCGACCTGTCCGGGTACGAAGTGACCCGCGAGTTCGCGACGTCGAAGGACGGGACACGCGTCCCCCTCAACGTGATCGCCGCACGCGGCAAACCACGGGACGTAACCGTCCCGGTGCTACTGACCGCGTACGGCGGTTACAACATCTCGCTGGTACCGCAGTTCGACCCCGAGTTGCTGCTGTGGCTGGAGCAAGGCGGTGTCTACGTGGTGGCCAACATCCGCGGCGGCGGCGAGTACGGCGAGGAGTGGCACCACGCCGGTCGACTCGCCACCAAGCAGAACTGCTTCGACGACTTCATCGCCTGCGCCGAACATCTGGTAAGCAGCGGAGTCACCAATCCCGACCGGCTGGCGTTCATGGGTGGGTCGAATGGTGGGTTGCTGATGGGTGCCGTACTCACCCAGCGGCCGGACATCGCGCGCGCCGTCGTGGCAGCGGTGCCGGTGATGGATTCGCTGCGGGCCGAGACCACCACCAACGGCAAGTTCAACACGCCGGAGTTTGGCACTGTCGAGGATCCGGAGTTGTTCTCGGCGCTGCTCGCCTACTCGCCCTATCACAACGTCGTCGACGGAACGGCCTACCCAGCCGTGCTACTGACCGCCGGAGAGAACGACACCCGGGTCGATGCCTGGCATGCCAAGAAGATGACGGCTCGACTACAGAAGGCGACGGCATCCGAGCGGCCGGTTCTGCTACGGCTGGAATCCACCGGCCACCTGACCGGGTCGCTCGACCAGTCCATCGACGAGACGACCGACCGGCATGCGTTCCTCTTCGACCAATTACAGCTCGATTACCGCCCCGTCGGCCCAGCGTGATGCCCGGCAGCCAGGTGCCAGTTTGTCAGTAGCATCCGCTCATCGGAGCGGGCAAACAGAACGGTTACTCTGTCGCACTCGTCGGTACCGGACAGCCGCGATGAAGGTGCGTGTAGCCCCCGCCAGTCGGCGCGCGGCAACGCCCGGATCTGCCGATGTCACGAAGTCGACCAGGTGCTAGGAGAGCGGACACGGAGGGAACCGTTAGCGAACGCCTCGGCAGGAATGGTCAGGGGTGACGACGGGGTCCGCCGAAGCCATTCCGGAGGCCACCTGCCTGCGCCGACGACCGCGCGTATCCGGCATGAGCCTGGGCTAAGCCGGTTCGGGGAACACCGCGGAGAGCCGTACTTCGACGGCATCCTTCACCTTCAGCCCACCCATCAGACCGCTGTAGGGCTTGACTCCGAAAGCTGTCTGCACCACCTGGACGGCGGCGTCGACGCTGACCGTCCCGCCACCGCGACGCACGGCCACCGGAATGGTGCACGGCGACGTCCTGCCGTTCAGGCTCAGGTCGCCCTGCACCGCGTAGCCGTCGTCCTGTGCGGTGATTGCGCGACTCGTGAACGTGACATCGGGATGCGCGTCCGCAGCGA
>JBDSAK010000382.1:0-2663 GCA_039922195.1 Mycobacteriales bacterium | reverse complement strand
GGTCGAGCGCCACCACCTGATCGCCACGCGCCAGAAGTGCATCCACGAGCGCCGCGCCGAGGCCGCCGGCGGCACCGGTGACGAGGACCGCCGAGGCGGGGGCGAGCGGATCGCGCATGGCCTCGATGCTAGCATCGGTTTTGGTGAGACTGAAATGAGCGCTGCCCCCGACTTCCGTCAGATCCAGCGTCGGCAGCTCGGCGGCGCGATTCGCCGCCGCCGTCACGCCGACGGCCTGACGCTGGCGCAGTTGTCTGCCACCGCCGCCGTATCGGTGTCGATGCTGAGCCAGGTGGAACGTGGCCTGCTCGATCCGTCGCTGGACACGCTGCGCAACATCGCCGACGCCCTCGGGACGTCGCCGTTTCGCCTGCTCGAAGAGGAGGGCACCGTCGCCGGGATCGTGCAGCGCGGGTCAGGGCGCACGATCGTCACGGAGGACGGCGCGTTCCGGTTCGAGCTCCTTTCGCCGTCGCTCGACGGAGCATTCGAGATCGCGGTCTGGGAGCTGAAGCCAGGCCACTCGAGCACCGGCCAGCCACGCGCGCATCCCGGTGAGGAGGCCAACCTGTTCCTCCAGGGCCACGCCCAGCTCGAGATCGGCGACGAGATACTCGATCTGCACGCCGGCGACTGCATCACCTTTGATCCCACCCGGCCGCACCGCGTTACAGCGCTGGGTGACGAGGTCGTGATCTGCGTCGACGTGATCAGCCCGCCGAGCTTCTGACCGACGGGTCGCGGCCTTGCACTCACCGGGTCGCAGTGACATCATCCGCGGACCCGGTGGAGGTCGCCGTTTTACTGACGGTGAACGTGGGCGTGATCGAGGAGGAGGAACCATGCGAGCTGTAGCTCGGGGATCGAAGGCCTGTTGGATAGGTGTCGTCGTCGGACTGACGGGTCTCCTGCTCGCCGCGTGCGGCGGGTCGAATAGCAAGGACTCCTCGACCGCAGCCAGCTCGACACCCGCGGCCGGCGCCACCAGCGGCGCCGCCAGCGGCGAGAAGATCGAGCTCACCATGTGGTTCTGGGGCGAGGCCGACGCGCCGGGCGCCAACGACGCGCTGGCCGGTGCCGTGACCGCATACGAGGCGGCCAACCCCAACGTCAAGATCAAGGTGGTCGAGCAGGCCACCGACACCTTCATCGCCACGTTCCAGGCGGCCGCGGCCGCGAAGTCCGGCCCCGACATCGGCGCCCAGTGGGCGACCGGCCCCGTGTTGACCCAGGTCTGGGGCGGCGCCGTGGCGCCGATCTCCGACCTCCTGCCCCCCGAGGAGGTGGCGCACTGGCTCAACACCTCCGAGAACACCTACGACGGCAAGGTCTGGGCGATGCCGCTGTACCTGATCGGGATTCCGTGGGTCTACAACAACGACCTCCTCGCGCAGGCCGGCATCACCACCCCGCCGGCCACGTGGCCCGACGTCCTCACAGCGTGCACGGCACTCCGCGCCAAGAACATCACGCCGTTCGCATACGGCAACGACACCTTCTGGACGACGCAGCTGATGCTGCAGAGCCTCGACTCGCTGGACGACGTCGTGCAGGCCTCGGTCGGCAACGCGAAGTACACCGATCCCAAGTTCGCCGACTTCGACAAGGCCTGGCAGCAGATGGCCGAGGCCAAGTGCTTCAACGACGACGTCGCGTCGGTCGGCCTGGCCAAGGGCCAGGAGCAGTTCGCAAGCGGCAAGGCTGCGATGACCATGGGCACGGACGGCAACGTCCGGCAGTGGGCGAAGGACCTGGGCGCCGACAAGCTGACGCTCACCAAGTGGCCGATCTTCGGTACCGGGCCGCTCAAGGACGCGTACAACGCGACCCAGTCGACGTCGTACTTCGTGACGTCGTGGTCGAAGCACCAGCAGGAGGCGGCCAACTTCCTCGCCTTCCTCCACACGCCGGAGATGCTCGACGCCTGGTACGCCGCGACCGGCACGCCGCCGGCCGACGACCGGTTCGACACGGCGAAGATCACCGACCCGGTCGACAAGCAGCTGTACGAGTTCAACACGACCGGGACGCAGATCTGGCTGCAGAACTTCTTCCCGCCGCAGGTCGACCTGAACGGCAATGCGCCGGCCCAGCAGCTCGTCGTGAACGGCCAGGGCGACGCTGCCGCAGCAGCAGAGATCAGGGAGCGCGCCGCTGCTCAGTGGCGCGCACAGAAGCCCGACGAGCTGAAGAACTGGTCGGCCTTCAAGCCGGGCTCGTGAGTTGACGGGACGCACCCCGCGTCGATTCGGCACGGCCGTCGTCACGGCGCCCCTCCGCCAGGAGGTGGCGTCGTGATGACGGCGTCGGAACGCACCCACCGTCTGCTGGCCGAGCAGGTCGGCCGGTCGCTGGCCGAGGTCGAGACGCCGGTGGCGATCGTCGACCTCGATCGGCTGGAGCGCAATCTCTCCGGCCTGCAGGCCTACGCCACCGGGCATGGCATCGCGCTGTGGCCGCACACGAAGACGCACAAGACGGCGGAGATCGGCGTGCGGCAGATGGCGCTCGGCGCTGGTGGCCTGACGGTCGCGAAGACCGGCGAGGCCGAGGTGTTCCACGAAGCCGGTGTGCCGCGGATCCTGATGCACTACCCGCCGTTCGGGCCGGAGAAGGCCGACCGGCTGGCGCGTCTCGTCGCCGACGGTCTCGAGCTGACCGTC
>JBDSAK010000381.1:0-3555 GCA_039922195.1 Mycobacteriales bacterium | reverse complement strand
GCATTGGCTGCCGGCGGCGAGTCCGCCCATCCGGTCGCGCTCGGGCTCGCTCGCGAAGACCCGGCGTGGCTCGATGCGCTGCTTGCCGTGCCTGGCATCCACCTGCTGGTCGACGGCTACAACGTGACGAAGACCGGATTCCCCGGCATCACGCTCGAAGCGCAGCGCGGGCGGCTCGCGCAGGGCCTCGCCGCACTCGTGGCCCGCACCGGTGCCGAGATCACCGTCGTGTTCGACGGAGCGGAGCGCACGGGTGCGCTCGCGGTGCCCGCGGCCCGTGGCGTGCGGGTGATCTTCAGCCCGGCTGGCCGCACGGCGGACGACGTCATCGTGGCGCTGGTCCGCGCCGAGCCGGTCGGGCGAGCCATCGCCGTTGTGTCAGCCGACCGGGAAGTGATCACGCGTGTGGAGCGTGCGGGAGCGCGCGGCGTACCGCCGCCGGCCCTGCTCGGGCTGCTCGGCCGAAAGTAGTTGTCGGACGTCGCCCGTAACGTGCCCGGGGCAGGTCGAGGGCGGTTCCAGGAGGGCCAAAATGATCATTGATTGCGACAACTGCGTTGTCCGCGGTCTCGCGTGCGGCGACTGCGTCGTCACCGTCATGCTGGGCGCCCCACCTGGCGTGCTGGAAGTCGACGGAGTGGAGTGTTCGGCACTCGAGACCCTCGCCCGTTCGGGGCTGGTGCCGCAGTTGCGCATGCTGCCACCGGAGGAGGTCGCCAGCTGACCGCAGGGCGGGAGTCGCTGCGGCACTACCACGCTGCGCCACTACGACGCAGCGGCACTACGATGCTGTAGATGGCGACACATCCGCGGAGAGCGTCTCGTTGGCGCGCTCGCACCGGCGCTGTCGCTGCGGCGACCGCGGTGTTGTACGCCGGGGGTGCCTTCGCGCAGCGACTGTACGAACAGCCGCCGACTCCCCGCCGACCGAACGGGTCACCTGCTGCGAAGGTCGCCCGGCCGTCGTCGTCCCCGTCGCCGTCCCCGGCGCCCAGCCCGACCCCGACAGCGACAGCGGCGCCCACCCCCAGCGTTCGTGCTGCGGTTCGTTCGCCACACACGGCTGTGACGGCGGTGCTCGAGGCCCGCGCCGCCGCGGTGCTCGAGGGAGACCAGCGGGCATTTGCCGCGGGAATCGATCCGCAGTCCCCGGCATTCGGCGCCAAGCAGACTGCGGTGTTCGTCAACCTGAAGCCGATGCCGTTGGCGTCGTGGTCGTACGCCGTCGACGTCCCGGAAGACGAGATCACCGCAGAGATGCGGGCGCGCTACCACGCGGACGAGATTTACGCCCCGGTGGCTCGATTGCGGTATCAGTTCACCGACTTCGACACCCACCCGACAGAGCTCCGGCAGCTGCTGACCTTCGTGCGCCGTGGGACGAAGTGGTACCTGGCGAGCGACTCCGACTTCGACACCCCCCGGCGCGCGACCGCACGTGAGCTGTGGGATTTCGGGCCGCTCGCCGTCGTACGCACCGCGAGGAGTCTGGTCATCGGCCCGGTCGGTCGGCGGGCCTACCTGCAGTCCATCGCCCGCGACACTGACGCCGCAGTCCCAAAGGTCAGCGCCATCTGGGGCAGCGAATGGTCGCAGCGTGTCGTTGTCCTCATTCCGACGTCGCAAGAGCAGGTTTCTGACCTCATCGGCGCCGGCATGGAGCTGTCCCAGATCGCAGCGGTCGCGGTGTCGCGGGTCACGGGCAGTGGGGGCGCATATCGCGCCGTAGGGAGTCGGGTGATCGTCAATCCGCCGAACTTCGACCAGCTGACACCCATCGGGCAACGGGTGGTGCTCGTGCATGAAGTGACGCACGTGGCGACCCGGGACGCGACCGGACCGGACGTGCCGGCGTGGCTGGTCGAGGGCTTCGCGGACTATGTCGGCTACCGCGGGACCGCCATCGCTGTCGAGGTCGCCGCGCGCGAACTCGCGGTCGACGTTCGCGACGATCCCGACGGCCTGGAGCTTCCGTCGGAGGTCGACTTTCACGGAGACAATCCGCGTCTCGCGCAGGCGTACGAGGGCGCCTGGATGGCCGCGCGGATGATCGCCGAACGGCACGGCGAGAAGCGTCTCGTCGCGCTGTATCGCGCTATCGGGACCACCAAAGGCGTCGGCAAGGATGATGCAGTGCGCGAGTCGCTCAAGAAGGTGCTCCGCACGACGCCGGAGCGGTTTGCGGCCGACTGGCGTTCGTACGTCGTGGCGGCCTTCGGATGACGGGAGGGCGAACGCCGGCTCTGATCGCGCTGCTCCTGCTGGGCGGTGTGCTGCTCGTCGTGCTCGCCGTGACGACACCCTGGACGCCGTTGCCTGCGCCGCGCGGGGTGAGCCTCGCCGTCGACGCGCGCCGTGACTTCTCGAGCGCCGAGTTTGCGCGGGAGAAGGCCTACCGCAGTGACGTGCGACCACCGGCGTACGCCGGAATGCTCGTCGGGCTGCTCGTCGCTGCCGTGCTCGGCCTGACACCTATCGGCGCACGCATCGTGACGGCAGCCGCGCGGCCGTTCGGTGGCGGCTGGTGGGTGGCGGCAGTGATCGGCGGTATCGCGATCACGATCATCGGCCGGCTGGCGACGCTCGCGTTCGACGGCGCCAGTGAACGGGTGAGGCGCCGCTACGGGCTGTCGACGCAGTCGTGGTCGTCGTGGCTGGTCGACCAGGCCAAGGCTCTCGCGATTGCCGCAGTGCTCCTGGTCATCACGCTGTCCGTGTTCTATGCACTCGCGCGCCGGACACCGCGCCACTGGTGGGCGTGGGCTGCGGGTGCGGGCGTCGTACTCGTCCTGGCGACGTCCTTCGTCTATCCGGTCGTCATCGAGCCGGTGTTCAACAAGTTCACCTCGATGCCGCCCGGCCCGCTGCGCGATTCGCTGATGAAGCTGGCGGCGGAGGACGGCGTACCGGTCCGTGACGTCCTGGTCGCCGATGCCTCGCGCAGGACGACGGCACTCAACGCGTACGTCTCGGGATTCGGGAGCACGCGGCGCATCGTGGTCTACGACACGCTGGTCACGTCCGCGCCGCAACGCGAGGTCGAGCTGGTCGTCGCCCACGAACTCGGGCACGCCGAACGGCAGGACGTGCTTGTCGGTACGGCGATCGGCGCCCTCGCCCTCGCCGCGACGATGCCGTTGCTGTGGCTGCTGCTGACGCCGGGCTTGTTGCGCCGGGCGGGCGCGACCGCCGTCGGCGATCCGCGCAGCGTTGCGCTGCTGATGTTTATCATCGCGCTGATGACCTTGGTGACGACGCCGATCGGCGCTCTCGTCAGCCGCCGAGTCGAAGCGCGCGCCGATGTTCATTCACTGGACCTCACGCGGGATGCGCAATCGTTCGTCGAGGTCGAGCGCCGGCTCGCGCTCACCAACCTCTCCGACCTCGAGCCCAACCCGATCGTCTACGGATTGTTCTTCACTCATCCGTCGACGCCCGAGCGGATCGCGCTTGCACGCACGTGGGCGCGCCTCAACGGCGCTCCCGAGCCGGCCGACCTGCGACCTGCGGAGTGAAAGTGCTCGTCGTCACCAACGACTTTCCACCTCGCGCCGG
>JBDSAK010000380.1:0-3832 GCA_039922195.1 Mycobacteriales bacterium | reverse complement strand
CTTCGGCGAAAGCATCGCCGTCGTGGACGTCAGCAGCGCCGAGGTCCGCGACGGCCCGCGGATCGCGGAGGAGGTCGCCGAGGTCGTGGCTGCTTTGGAGCAGGACAAGCTCAAGGAGCGCCTCAAGCAGGCGCACCTCGTCATCGTCGGGCGTGTCGTCGCCACCAGACCCCACAAGACGAAGTCCAAGCGACGCCAGCCGATCACCGAGCACGCGCCCGATTGGTGGGAGGCCGTGATCGCCGTCGAGTCCGTCGAGAAGGGCGAAGCTCCGGGAGACAGGGTCACGGTCCTCTACCCGGGGAGTACCGACGAGTTCTGGCTTGGCTCGCCGAAGCCGGAGGAGGGGGCCACGGGCATCTGGCTTCTGCAGCGCGATCAGAGCGAGCGCGGCTGGCCCGCGATGCGCGTGCCGGGCTGGACCGCGCTGGACCCGCTTGACGCGCACTTGTCGCAGGAGCTCGATCAGATTCGCGCGCTGCTCACGGGCGAGCGCTGAGGGCCGGCGTGTGCACATCATCTACGTGGGGGAGCGGGTCCTGATGGCACTCTCGGTGATCAACATGATCCCGAACGCGATGAGCAACGAGACCGCGCGCGACAGCGAGCCGAACATCGCCGTGGATCTGTCCAACCCGCTGCGGATCGCCGCATCGGCGTTCACGCCGGACCCCATGAGCTCCGGCACCGCGCCGATCTGGCTGTCGACGGACGGGGGCGACAACTGGGTGCTGAGCGTCTGCGTCCCCGGGGGCGCGCCAGGCTCCGACACCGGCGGGGGAAACAGCCGCACCGGCGACATCACGCTGCGCTTCGCGACCACCTCGGGCGTCCTCTACGCCGGGATCTTGCGCAAGGACAACGGCAACCTCGAGCTCTTGCGCAAGGCGGACTTCACATTACCCGGTGCCATGACGAGCCTCGTCAACCGTGCCGGCGACGACCAACCCTGGGTCGAGGCGGCCAGCGTCTTGGGGGGTGGCGCCACCGGCCGCGACCGCGTGTACGTCGGCCATAACGAAACCGATGCCCCAGGGGGCAAGACGGCGACATCGGAGACGTCGCTCGACGCGGCGACCGCACCGGGCCCGGCGGGGTTGGTGGCCCAGCGGCTTGAGCCTCGCAGCACGTGCTCGCAGGACGGGCCCTCGGTGAGGCCCGCGATCCACCCCGACGGCACCATCTACGCCGCCTATTTCCGCTGGACGGCATGCCTCACGGCTCCGTTCGTCGGCGATGTCGTCGTCGCGCGTGACGACGGTTGGGCATCGGGCGCGACGCCATTCGCTTCGCTGGTCGACCCCGATGCCGCGGCCGGCCGCAAGGTCGCCGTCGGCGTGTCGTTCCCCTGGATGGCGATGCTCGGGACGCAGCGCATCGGCAGCCAGCTCGCGATCGCCGTCGACCCCCGAAACAGCAGCACCGTGTATATCGCATGGTGCGACGGGACGACGGCGAGCAACTACACCGTGCGCGTGCGTCGCTCGATCGACCGCGGGGTGAACTGGACGAGCGACCTGCGAGCAATCGTCCAGGCGACGAACCCGGCGCTGGCGATCAACAGCCGTGGCAAGGTCGGCTTGCTGTACCAGCAGCTCGGCAACCCCGGCTCGGGGAATCGCTGGCGGACCCACTTCGAGACCACGAGCGACGGGTTCGCGTCCGCGCCGACCGACCTGATCGTGGCCGACGTGCCTGACCAGAACGGCCCCTACACAGGCCAGAACCCGATCGGCGACTACTCCAACCTCGTGGCGGCAGGCAAGAACTTCTACGGGATCTTCTCGGCGAACAACACCCCGAGCATGGCAAACTTCCCGCAGGGCGTCACCTATGCCCGCAACGCGAACTTCGCCACCGGGCAATTGCTCGACGCGTCCAGCAACCCAGTGTCAGTATCGATCGACCCGTTCCTTCTGAGATCGATCGAGGTTGCGCGCGAGGACGACTTCTACGTGCGCGACTGGACCGACAGCGCGACGAGAGGCGACAACGGCCTCGAGCCGTCGACGCACCCGCAGTTCTACACGACGAGCGACGTCTGGAATCGCCGCGGAACGCTCCCGGGGTCGTTTCCCAGCGACCAGCCATCCAACGAGCCTGCCGGCAACGGTGCATCGACGGTGGGTGACAACTGGGCGTTTGCGCGCATCCGCCGTAACGCCCCTGCGGCGTCGGGCACGAAGAGCGTGACGGCGCACTTCCTCGTGTCGAAGTTCGGCGTCGGCAGCAACTACACCGACGCCGGCACCGTCGATCCCGACCTCAGCTTCCCCGACCCCGATCCGGTAGTCATGTTCAACCCAGCCGACATCGGCCCGTTCGTCACGCCGGCCTATCACTGGCACCTCAACGCCATCAGCTCGACCCACCTGTGCCTGGCCGTCGAGATCAGCGCGGCAGGGGATCCGTTCGTCCCGCCGAGCCTCGTCGGCCGCGCGCCCGGCTGGCCGACGACCGACCTGATGGTCATCAACGACAACAACACGGCCCAGCGCAACATGGGCCTGTCGACGACGCCCGCCCGCGGCGTCGGCCTGAGCGACACGTACTACGCGCTCATCCACAACGCGTCGGTCGACACACGCGACGTCAGGCTGCGGTGGGACGCGCCGGACAGGACGACTGCTCGCTTGAAGGGTGCCACGATCGAGGTGATCGGCGGGCGAAACCAGCCGCTGCGACCGTCGAGCACGGTCGTGCTCAAGGGAATGCAGCCCGGTGAGAATCGCTGGGTCGGGCTCACGTTCCCGGCGCCGAAGGGAACCTCCGGCGAGGTGGTCGCCGTCCACGTCAGCGAGATGGTGGGCAATGCGGCCGTCAACGGCTTTGCGATCGCCGCTGCGCCGGGACCGATGAGCAAGGTCATCCGCGAGCGGCTCGAGCTGCACCGCTCGGTCTTCACACGCATCGCCGCGAGCTTCGAACTGCCACATGAGGTCGCCGAGGTCCGTGCCGTGCAACGGGTCCTCGACCAGAAGACGACGTCACCCAAGCAGTACACCGCGTTCCTCGTCGCGCGCCTGCCTGCGATCGCCGAGACCCTGAAGGCACTGCTCGCGACGCACGCAGATGCGGGCGACCCGTTCGGCGCGACCCGCGGGCTGACCTCCCTGCGCAACGCCGCTGCCGACGGCGATGATGCGGCCATGGCCGTCACGCATTCGGCGTTCTTGAACAAGCTCGACGCCCATCTGACGATGCGCCAGCTGGAGGACGGGGACGTCGCAGACATCCTCCAGAACGTGCGCTGGCAGCTCAGCCTCTACACGACGGTCGCCAGCCTCGCCCGGCTGGACTCCGCACAGGCCGTCGTCGAGTTCAGCGAGCGGTTCATCGCTGGCTTCGAAACACGCGAGATCGGCAACGCGGCGTTCCCTGAGCTCATCGAGCACACACTCGAGGCATTTCGCGAGACGGCGAAGGCCGCGGCCCGCAAGCAGCCGGCGGTCAAGCAGCGACTCGAGTCGCTCGAGAAGGCGCTGGGCGAAGACCTAGCGACACTGCAGCGAGAGCATCGCGGTTGGCTGCTCGAGCTGCACGCGCTGGCGGGCTGATCTGCCGGCACCTGCGGCGTGTGGCGCCGGCGCCGCCGGTGGCGGCTCAGCCCTCGTTCGGCCGGTAGTCGACGAAGGTCCCGGGAGCTCGTCGATCGCGGGATACTCCGGCGCCCAGTGCGCGGGCGGATCGAGCTGGGTCCCGTACTGGTCGGTGGACAGCCGGTAGGCGGTGGCCTCGAAGCCGTCGGCCGCCCAGGTGTAGGGTTTCCCGGTCGCGGGATTCACCGTCGGGCCGAAGGTGGCCGGTCCAAAGCCGGGCCAGACCGGAATGG
>JBDSAK010000379.1:0-3631 GCA_039922195.1 Mycobacteriales bacterium | reverse complement strand
CCGCATATGGGCTGGACGGAGCTCGTCTCACAGATGGAGGACGAGCTCCTGGCAGCAATCGCTGAACCACGCTTCTACTTCGCGCACTCCTACCGCTTCGTCTGCGCCTCCAGCGAGGACGTGGTCGCGACGGCCCGCTACGGCTGTGAGTTTCCCGCGGTGGTGCGCCGCGGGCGACTCTGGGGCACGCAGTTCCACCCCGAGAAGAGCGGCCGCAACGGCCTCCGGATGCTGCGCAACTTCGTGGCGTTGTCATGAACGTCCCCCGCGTCATCCCGTGCCTGTTGACCGACGGGCACTCGCTGGTCAAGACCCGTCAATTCGCCGACCCGACCTACGTCGGTGACCCGGTGAACGTGCTGTCGATCTTCAGCGAGCTCGAGGTCGACGAGATCTTCCTGCTGGACATCGGCGCCACCCGCGACGGCCGGGCTCCCAACCTCGATCTCGTCGCCCGGGTCGCGGAGGAGTGCATCGTCCCGCTGGCCTACGGCGGCGGGATCACCACCCCTGAGCAGGTCGCCCGGATCCTCGACCTCGGCGTCGAGAAGGTCGTCGTGAACTCCGGCTGGGTCGATGACCCGTCGCTCGTGCAGCGCAGTGCCGAGCGCCACGGCAGCCAGGCCGTCGTCGTCTCGATCGACGCCCGGCGTACCCCGCAAGGCCATCGGGTGGCCACGGCCTCAGGCACGATCCGCCACGACGTCACACCGCGGGACATAGCGCGGCGCGCGGTCGCGCTCGGCGCCGGCGAGCTCCTGGTCACCTCGATCGACGAGGACGGGATGCGATCGGGCTATGACCTCGACCTGATCGCTTCGGTCAGCGCAGCGGTCGACGTGCCGGTGGTCGCCTGCGGCGGGGCTGGTCGCCGAGAGGATCTGGCGACTGCGGTGCGCGAGGGTGGCGCGACCGCCGCGGCGGCGGGGTCGATCTTCGTCTTCTACGGCGTGCACCGCGCCGTCCTGATCAACTTTCCGTCGCGTGCTCAGGTCGGCAGGCTCCTGGCCGCAGCCTCGATCACCTAGACTCGCCGGTCGTGGCGACGTCCGTCAGCCGGGTGGCTATCGAACAGCCGCCGGTCGTCGGCGTCGGAGTTGGCGCAGCCTGCTCGCGATGCCTGTACGACTCGACCATCCCGGGCATCGACTTTGACGACCAGTCGATGTGCAGCTATTGCGCTCTGCACGACGCGATGGAGCTGCAATACCCGACCGGAGACCGCGGCCGGGCGGCGCTGGAGGCGATGGCCGTCAGGATGAAGGCCGCCGGCCGTGGCAAGCGCTACGACTGCATCGTCGGCGTGTCCGGCGGGTGCGACTCCTCATACCTGGTCTGGAAGATGGTCGAGCTTGGGCTGCGGCCTCTTGCCGTCCACTTCGACAACACGTGGAACTCACCGATCGCGACGAACAACATCTACAACGTGCTCGAGGCGGTCGGCGTCGACCTGGAGACCCACGTCGTCGACAACCGGGAATACGACGACCTCTACCGAGCCTTCATGCTCGCCGGCGTCCCGGACATCGAAGCGCCGACGGACATCGGCTTCATGGCCACGCTGTACCGGGCAGCCGAGCGCCACGGCGTCTCGCACATCGTCGAGGGCCACTCCTTCCGCAGTGAGGGCATCAGTCCGATCGGCTGGCTGTACATGGACGGCAAGTACATCCAGAGCGTCCACCGACGGCACGGGAGCACATCGATGGACTCGATCCCCAACATGCTGCTCGGCGACTTTGTCCGGTGGTCGGCCATCCGCTCGGTGACACGGCTGCGCCCGCTCTACCACCTCGACTACGACAAGCCCGCGGTCAAGGAGTTCCTCGCCCGCGAGCTCGGTTGGACGTGGTACGGCGGCCACCATCTGGAGAATCGCTTCACCGCGTTCTACCACTCGTACTTCCTGCCGCGACGCTGGGGCATCGACACCCGCCGCCTCGAGCTCAGCGCGTTCGCACGGACCGGCGCCATGCGCCGTGACGATGGGGCGGCGGTGCTCGAAGCGCCCCGCGAACACGACCCACAGATCCTGGCTCTCGTCAAGAAGCGGCTGGGCTTCACCGACGATGAGTTCGACGCGGTGATGGCACTGCCCAAGCGCTCCTTCCGCGATTTCAAGACCTACAAGCGGACCTTCGAGCGGATGAAGCCATTCTGGTGGCTGCTGTACAAGGCTGACCGGGTCCCACGCAGCTTCTACGTGAAGTTCGCGGGCGGCAGGTGAGCGCACCCGTCGCGAGCCTCGAGCGCGGCGGTGCCGCGCCCGCATCCGGCATCCGTGGCGGGGGCATCGGCGCCTTCGCCGCCGGCCACCTGGCCGTTGCGGGCGCCTCTCGGATCTTGGCCCTCGCGGGCATTGCGGTGTACCTGCGCGCGCTCACCGAGCGGGAGTACGCCGTGTACGCGATCGCGCTGCTCAACGAGCAGGTGCTCTTCATCCTCGCGGGCTATGCGCTGTCGAACGCGATGGCCCAGTTCCTGACCAGGGCGCGCGCAGGCGAACTGGACGAGGACGAAGTTGTCGGCACCGCGATGCTCGGATTGCTGGGCGCCGGCGCTGTGGCCGCGCTGGCCTGGCAGCTCGTCGCGGCGCCCGTCGCCGCACTGACCCTTGCCGACGGCTCCGATGCCGTTACGGTGAGCCGCCTGATCGGCATCTCGGCGGCGGGCGGGCTCGTCCTCAACGGCGCCATCTCGGTCTGGATCGTCGGCGCGCGCCTGGCGCCGTTCGCCGTCGCCACCCTGCTCCAATACGCGGGTGCCGTCGTCATCGGCGGCGGGCTCATCGTCCTCCTGGGCTACGGAGCTGTCGGCGCGATGGCCGGCTGGGCCGCGGCCACCTGGGTTGCGGCGCTCTTCGGGCTGGTGTGGACCGCCCGCCGTCACCGGCTGCGCTTCAGCCGCGCACTGCTGGTCGACATGCTGCGATACGGCGGGCCGCTCATCGCCGGCGCGCTGCTGATGATCGGTGTTCAGTCCATCGACCGCTACGCGGTGCGCTGGATGGCGGGGCTCCAGGCAGCGGCGATCTACACCACCGTGGTTCTCGTGGCCGCCGGTGTGAGCGCGGTCATCATCACTGCGTTCAAGCGGGTCTGGACGGCAGTGATGTGGCAGTCGCACGGCAGCCCGGGGGAAGCGGACCTGCACCGCCGGGTCCTCGGCGCGTACACGGCTGTGCAAGCCGCGGTGCTCGCCGTCCTGCTCGTCTACGGCGACCTGGCGATGCGCGTCCTCTCCGGCAACGATGAAGACTTCGCCGCCGCCGGTCCGGCGATCGCCTTCGTCTACGCGGGCTTCGTCCTCTTCGGGGCGTGGGACATCCTCTCGGCGGGCTACTTCTTCGCCGGCCAGACGCGTTGGTACTCCGTCTCGGTGGCCGTCGCCTTCGCCGTCGAGGCCCCGCTGGCCCTGGCGCTCTGCGGTCCGTTCGGACTGTGGGGCGGGGCCGTGGCCTTCCTCGCCGGCTGGTCGGTCTTCGCGGTGCTGTCCTTTTGTTTCGGACGCCGCTATTTCGCGGTCGAGCACGACTGGTCGCGGATACTCGCAACGGTGGTCGTCGCGGGAGCCCTCGGCGGCCTAGCGCTGCTGGTGCGCGCGAGCGGGGGCGTGGCCGGCGAGCTGCTCG
>JBDSAK010000378.1:0-2711 GCA_039922195.1 Mycobacteriales bacterium | reverse complement strand
CGGCTCGCTAGCGTTGGAACCGCGTGGCCTGGTGCTGGTGACCGGCCCGACCGGTTCGGGCAAGACGACGACGCTGGCCGGCATGATCGACCTGATCAACCAGGAACGCCAGGTGCACATCGTCACGATCGAGGACCCGATCGAGGTGCTGCACTTCGACAAGATGTCGATGATCAACCAGCGCGAGGTGCGAGTCGACACCGAAGACTTCCAGGTTGCCCTGCGCGCGGCGATGCGGCAGGACCCCGACGTCATCCTCGTCGGCGAGATGCGCGACGTCGAAACGGTCAAGGCTGCGCTCGCCGCCTCGGAAACCGGCCACTTCGTGATGTCGACGCTGCACACGACAGACGCGCAGGAGACCATCAGCCGCATCATCGACTTCTTTCCGCCGCACGAGCAGAAGCAGGTCAGGCTCGCTCTGGCCGGCGCGCTGCGCGGCATCATCTGCCAACGACTCGTCCCGCGGGCAGACGGGGAAGGCCGTTGCGTTTCGATGGAGATCTGTGTCAACACCGGCCGGGTCGCCGACGCGATCTCCGACCCGGAGAAGACGTCGACGATCAACCAGTTGATCAGCGAAGGCTCCTACTACGGCATGCAGACCTTCGACCAGCACCTCGTCGCGCTGATCCGCGACGGCGTCATCACCCTCGAGGCCGCGATGACGGCGTCGACGAGCCCGCACGACCTCACGGTCGAGTTGCGGCGTCTGGGTCTGGTCGCGTAGCCCTGCACTAGCTGCGGCGTACGCCGTGCTCCACGCAGGTGGCCGTCCATGTGCGCGGGGTGACCTGTACGACCATCCGCCGGCCGCAGTGGGCGCAGTAGCGCGGCGGTTCCAGGTCGGCTGATGCCGCGCATGCGCCGTGGTCGGCGCCGGCCTCGGCACCGCATCGGTCGCAGTAGGACATGCGCTCATGTTAGCGATGACGATCCTGCGGGCACGGCTGGCGCGTGGACGTACTCCCTGCCGGACTGCAGCGGCGCCTGTCACCGAACTGGGCGTACGCCGTACGACTGGTTCTGCTGATAGTCCTTGTCTCCGCGATCGGGATCGGTCTGGGCGTCGGTATCACGAACGCCGTGGAGTCGCCGCGGTGGCTCAGCGCAGATCGATCGTTCGCCGAGGACCTGCACGGTCGAACATGTGACACCTGGTTGTGGCCGACGGTGCTGGGGTTGAGCGTGCTCGGCTGGCCGGTCGTGTTCTACGTGACGATCGGCGGGCTGATCGTCCTCTTGCTCGTCCGCCGCCAGTACGCGCTGGTGGCGTTCTTCGTCATCACCGGGCTGTCCGGTGGCATCGTCGACACCGCGGTGAAGGAGACGATCGACCGCGCGCGGCCGATGCTGGGCGGGTGCAACGTCGGGCTGAGCGGCAAGAGCTTTCCGTCGGGCCACCTGATGGTGGCGACCATCTGCTACGGAATGTTGTTGGTCGCGCTGTTGCCGCTCGCCCGGTCGACGTGGCGCCGTCGCGCACTGATCGGTTTCGTCGTGTTCGCTTTGTGCGCCAGTGCCTTCGCGCGGTCGGCCGTTGGAGCGCATTACGCGAGCGACATCGTCGGGGGGCTGCTTCTCGGTCTCCTGTGGCTCGCCGTCGCGACGTGGGCCTACGTGCGCTGGCGTTCCGACTCGGGCCGCGTCCCGTCGAGTGTCAGGTCCGGTGTCGCGCCCGAGGCGCTGGACCGCTTGCGTCGGCGTCCCGCCCGCGGGTAGTTCACCGCCCGTTCGCCTATCGTGTCCTGATGGCTCTCGATCCTGGTCTCATTGCGTCCTTCGAGCACGTCGTCACAGATCACGACACCGCGATTGCGTTCGGGTCGGGCGACGTACCGGTACTCGCGACACCGAGGATCGTCGCCCTCACCGAACGGGCGACCGTCCTGTGTGTCTCCGCCGAGCTGACGAGCGATCTCACGACGGTCGGCGTCAAGGTCGCGATCGATCACCTGCTGCCGACCGGCGTCGGCCGGGCCGTCCGTGTCGATGCTCTGCTCGAAGCGGTCGAGGGCCGCCGGCTCACGTTCGCGGTGCGGGTGAGCGACGCAGAACGCACCGTGGCCGAGGGCATCGTGGTCCGCGTCCTGGTCACCCGTGAGCGGTTCCTCCGCGTCGTCGGCGCATGAGCGTCAGCCGCTGAAATCCTCCAGGTAGGTCACCACTCGCACCCAGGCCGGGCGGCTCGGCGTACTGCTGAAGCCGAACGTCACCGGCGGGTCGATCGGCTGTGCCGCGCCGAGCGGATCCGCGTGCAGCCAGGCCGCGCCACGCACCAGCGGACGATGGTCCTGGGCGCAGTACCACTGCCGGTTGCCGCCGGGTGCCACGCCGGCGGTGCGCACTCCGGGCAGGACCCGCTTCGCCGGCCAATCTGCGGCCTGCGCGAACAAGCGCGACCGGCGGATCGGCCTGGGTACGGCGGCCAGCAGCCATCCGACGAGGTCAGGCCGCCCCGGCGTCAGCGAGAGGCTGACGGGTTCCGCGCGGACCGTCCACGTCGCGCCGACGTGACTGAAGTACACGGGGGTCACGATGGTGTCGTCGAATCTGTACGTGCTCGCGACGAAGTCCCGAATCTGGTCGTTCGGTGCAATCAGCACCCGCCGGCCATCAGGCTGTTCCCACATGATGTCGGCGAACGGGCCGAACGGGGAGCGCGCCCAGACCCCCGCGACGAAGCGGTGACCACTCGCCGTACCGAAACC
>JBDSAK010000377.1:0-24032 GCA_039922195.1 Mycobacteriales bacterium | reverse complement strand
AGTGATCTAAGTAGGTGAGAGCGCAGCCGCGGGGGCTGGCGCGAAGGTGTTGGTGCGCAATGACGAGTGACACGACCTGGCGGATGCTCGCCGAGTGCCGCGGCGACAACGCGGTGCACTTCTTCGCTCCCAGCCACTTCGAGCGCAAGCCGGAGAAGGACGCCCGCGAGAACGCGGCGCGGACTCTGTGCGGCCGCTGCCCCGTGAAGACCGAGTGCCTCGAGTACGCGCTGACCGTCGACGAACCTCACGGCATCTGGGGCGGCATGAACGAGCTCGAGCGTCGCCGGTTGCAGCGCAAACGCTCCGCGTAGCTCGGTCGCCGGCTGGATGGAGGAACTCGGGCTTGCCGTGTGCGGCTCCTAGACCGTCCACGGCGGCGTGAACGGCTCCGCACCTGTCAGCGCCGCTCGACCGCCGACGGGTAGCACCGCAAGTAGCTCCAACCCGTCAGCCGCACTGGCCAGGGTGAACGTGGTGCCCGCCGGTACGACGAGCGCGTCGCCGGCTCCGACCGCATGGCTCTCCTCGCCGATGACCGCCGTCCCACTTCCGTGGATGACGACGAGCGTCTCCTCCCGGTCCAGCGAATGAGCGTTGCCCGGGGTGTTTGCCGGGAGGATGACCCGCCAGACGCAGTTTTCGGTCGCCCCCCTGGACGGGGCAGCCAGGCCGATGAACGTCGTACCCCCGAGGTCGAACGTTGGCGCCGATTCGCTGGCAATGTATGTCACGCAGTCTCCCAAAATAGGTAACATGGATTACGTAAGATTAGTGATCCAGAGCGAACTGTCAAGGTCAGAGAGGGCGGCCATGCAGGACGACGTCGACATCGGAATCCTTATCGGCCTGGCCTGGGAGTCCTTTGTTCGTGAACTGCACGTTGATCTTGCGCAGCGGGGCTTCGAAGACGCCGGGACTTCCTACGGCTACGTGCTGCGATCACTCGCCGACCGGCAGTTGTCCATCTCCGAGCTGGCCGCCCTTCTGGGTGTGACCAGTCAGGCCGTCACCAGGTTGATCAACGAGATGTCCGCGAACGGTTACACCGAACGACGCCTCGACTCCCGCGACGCGCGCGTCAGCAGCGTGGCGCTCACGGCCAAGGGAAGGTCCGCGCTGGCCGCCGCCCGCCGTTTCCACGGTCGCTTCGAGCGATCACTGGTGAAACGGCATGGACCGGATGACGTCATCACCCTGCGCGCGGTACTTACCTCGGCCGTCGAAGCATCCCCCGGCGGGCCGGCCGGACGGCGCGCCATCAGGCCGTTTTGACGGTCGACCCACCGAGCGACGGGATGGCCGCCCGGTGGGCAGCAGCCGCTGGGTCCTCGATCCCGTGCGCCCGGCGGATAGGCTCGGCGCAACGAGCCGAAGGGACCGCCCGTGCAGCAATGGGAATACGCGACCGTGCCGCTGATCGAGCACGCGACGCAGGAGATCCTCAACAACTGGGGTGACGACGGGTACGAGCTGGTCAGCGTCGTCACCGGTCCGACCGGCGGCATTGTCGCCTACCTGAAGCGGCCCAAGGGCTGGGCTGGATGAGCACTCCGGAAGACCGCCTCGCCGAGTTGGGCCTGACACTTCCGCCCGTCGCCGCCCCGCTGGCCGCCTACCTCCCCGCGCTCCGCAGCGGGTCCTTGGTGTTCACGTCGGGTCAGCTGCCCACCGTGTCCGGTGAACTCATTGCCGCCGGACTGGTCGGCAGGGACGTATCACTGGAGCAGGCCGTCGACGGTGCCCGGCTCTGCGCGCTCAACGCCCTGGCCGCAGTGCGCGAGGTCGTCGGCGAGCTGTCCGCCGTACGCCGAGTAGTCAAGGTTGTCGGCTATGTCGCGAGCGCCGACGGTTTCTACGAGCAACCCCAGGTGATCAACGGTGCCAGCGAGCTGCTGGGAGAGGTCTTCGGGGACGCCGGCAAGCATGCCCGCTCTGCGGTCGGCGTGGCCGCTCTGCCGCGCAACGCCCCGGTCGAGCTCGAACTCATCGTCGAGGTCTGAAGCCCGGTGCCCGGCGGCCTGCGCTCTTTGCCGCAGGAGCTGATCGAGCGCGCCCGCGCGGCGGCCGGCCAGTTGCCGCCGCCGGCTCGTGACTCGTCGACCGTCGTGGTCCTGCGTGACGCGGCCGGGCATGGCGTCGAGGCGTATGTGCTGCGCCGGCTGACGTCGATGTCGTTCGCCCCGGGGATGTATGTCTTCCCGGGTGGGTCGGTCGACGACAGCGACCGGGCGGACGACGTTCCGTGGTCCGGGCCGGCAGCGGCCGAGTGGGCCGCGGCGCTGTCGGCCGATGTCGCCTTGGCCCGCGCATTGGTGTGTGCCGCCGTGCGCGAGACGTTCGAGGAGTGCGGCATCCTGCTCGCCGGGCCGGACGGCGGCCCCGTCGTCGCACTCGACGAGAGTTGGGCGTCCGAACGCGCGGCGCTGCAGACCGGCGCCGCAACCTTGCGCGACATCCTGGTACGTCGAGGCGTTCCCTTGCGCGCGGACCTGCTGCGGCCTTGGGCGCATTGGGTCACACCGGAGTTCGAGCCGAAGCGCTTCGACACGCGATTCTTCGTCGCAGCCTTGCCGGCCGGTCAGCGCCCTGCGCACTTCGGCGGCGAGAGCGACCGCGGCGAGTGGGTGCGGCCGGCTGACGCCCTCGAGCGCCAGGCAGCGCAAGACATTGCCATGCTGCCGCCGACTGCATTCACTCTTGCCGAGTTGGCTGAGTTCGGATCGGCGCAGGACGTCCTTGACGCCGCGCAGTCGCGCGAGATCCAGCGCGTGTTGCCGAAAGTCGTCGTGACCGGCGACGACGTTCGCCTGTTGCTGCCCGGCGACGACGGCTACCCGGCAAATGTCTGACGCCGTTGCGGTGACGCCGCGCGCGCGACTTCTTGTAGCGCCGAATCCCGGCCCGATGACGCTTGACGGGACCAACACCTGGTTGCTCGCCGAGCCGGGTGCGAGCAGCTGTGTCGTCGTCGATCCTGGCCCCGATGATGCCGGGCATCTCCGGACAATCGCTGAAGCGGCAGGCAGTTGCGGCCAGCGCGTCGGTGCGATCCTGCTCACCCACTCGCATCACGATCACGCCGCCGGGGCACCTGCGTTGGCACGTCTGGTCAGGGCACCGGTTCTTGCGTACGACGCCGCGCACGGATCGCCACTGGGAGCGGATTTCGAACTCGACGGCCTACACCTTGACGTGGTGCCGACGCCCGGTCACAGCGCCGACTCGGTGTGCTTCGTCATCACTGCGGATCGCGCGGTGCTGACCGGCGACCACGTGCTCGGTCGCGGAACGTCGCTGGTCGAATATCCGGACGGCCGGATGGGCGACTACCTGCAGTCGCTGGTCCGGGTCCGCGCGCTGGACGCCCTCCACCTGCTTCCCGGGCATGGGCCGGTCATCGACGATCCACGGCGAGTGCTCGACTTTTACCAGGCGCACCGCGAGGGACGACTCGCCCAGATCCATGCGGCCGTCGCGGCGGGCGATGCCACGCCGGGCGCGCTGGTGCGCACCATCTATCCGGAGGTGCGAAGCGACCTGCGTCCGGTGGCCGAGCTGAACGTGCGCGCCGGCCTCGAATTGCTGGTCGAGCGCGGCCTCGTGGTGCCCGACAGCGAGGGCGGCTACACGGCCGACTGATCGGGCGGGAGCTCACCGGACCCGCGATGCACCAAGTGCGTCGGCAGCACCACCTGAGTGGGGGCGCCGGAAAGATCGCGCTCGCGGGTGAGCGCCAGCCGCGCGGCCTCGGTGCCCATGTTCGCCGGATCGTGCGCGACGACCGTGATACCCAGGGTGTCGGCGAGGTCAAAGTCGTCGAAGCCGATGAACGCGATGCGCCGCACGGTGTCGCGCAGCGCCCGCAGGACCCCCGTGCTCGCCCGGTTGTTCGCTGCCAGGATCGCGGTCGGCGGGTCCTCGCCCGCGAGTAGTTCGTGGGTGGCGCGCGAGGCCGATTCGGTGTCGTGCGCATCGCTGCGCTCCCACTCCCGCGACACGCGCAAGCCGGCATCGATGAGCGCGTCCCGGTAGCCCGACAGGCGTTCGAGGTGCGTGTAGAGGGTCGGCGAACTCCCGATGAAGCCGATCTTGCGATGTCCTCGCTCGACCAGCGAACGAACTGCCATCGCAGCGCCCTCGCGGTTGGCGAAGAGGACGCTGTCCGCCGCGAGGTTGTGCGCCGGCCGGTCGATGCACACGACCGGTGTGCCGAGCTGGCGCTCGCCCTCGAGGTAGCTCTGATCCGGCGCGATGGGCACGATCAGCAGGCTCCGGACCCGACGCTCGAGCATCGCCGCAACGACCTGCGCCTCGTGGCCGGGATCGTCGTCGGTCGAGGCGATGACCATCGTCAGCCCGTGCCGCGCCATCTCCCTCTCGATACCCGCGGCAACACTCGAATAGAACGGGTTGGTCAGATCACCCATCACGAAACCCACCGTGGTCGTGACGCCGCCGCGGCGCAGGTCGCGGGCCAGGTGATTGGGCCGGAACCGCAGCCGGGTGGCGGCGGCCATCACCCGCTCGCGCGTTTCCACGCTCACGTTGTGCTGACCGGAAATGACCCGCGACACGGTCTTGCCGCTCACGCCGGCCAGCCGCGCGACGTCCGACAAGGTCGGCCGGGCCATCGCCGAGGGGACGTCGACCAGCTCAGTCGCTCTGGGCGGGGTGATTTCCACGCCGTGAGGCTAGCACCGCTACGCGAGACAGGGTGTCTGTCTATCGATAGACACGCTCGGATCAGATCCGATCTGCCTCAAGACCGCCCCCAGCGGGGGTGCGCCCGCCTCAGTCGATCGTCGGTCACAAGCTGATGACAACGCTGACATGCCCCTTGACCTGCACCATTCCGCGGGCCTAGGTTGCCCGAGATCGTGCGATAGCGTTTCCACGATCGCTTCCGCTGGCTCGGTTCTGGACCGCCTTCTAGGTCACTGACCGAGTAAGTCAACGTTGACATTGAAGGGTGGACCGATGCGAACGAAGCGAATTGCGAGCGTCCTGGCCGTCGGGCTGGTGCTGGCTGGCTGCGGCAGCGACGACAAGGACGACAAGGCCAAGCCGGCCGCCGCTGCCACCGGCACTGCGGCGACCAGCACGCCAGCCAGCCCCGCGGCGAGCAGCCCGGCGGCGAGCAGCCCGGCGGCGAGCAGCCCGGGAGCCAGCAGCTCAGTCCCTGACACTGCCAGCCCGGCCGCCGAAGCCACTGTCGAGGGCGACATCACCGTCCTGACCCAGCGGACCGACCTGGTCGACACCGTGTTCAAGGACTACAAGACCAAGTTCGAAGCGAAGTACCCGAAGGTCAAGGTCAAGTTCGAAGCGATCAAGGACTACGAAGGCGAAGTCCGAATCCGGATGAACACCAAGAAGTACGGCGACGTCCTGCTGATCCCGAACTCGATCTCCAAGGACCAGCTGCCGACGTACTTCGAACCCCTTGGTGCCGTCGACGAGATGAAGAGCAAGTACCGCTTCATCACCGAGCAGGCCTTCGAGGGCAAGGTGTACGGCCTGGCCATCACCGGAAACGCGCAGGGCTTCGTCTACAACAAGGCGGTCTGGAAGGACGCCAGGGTCACCGATGTCCCGAAGACGCCGGAGGAGTTCATCTCCGCACTCAAGAAGATCAAGGAAGCGGGCACATCGATCCCGCTGTACACCAACTACAAGGACGGCTGGCCGCTCACCCAGTGGGAAGGCCACCGGGGCTCCCTCACGGCCAACCCGGAGGCGGTGAACGAGCTGGCTACCGACGACGCCCCGTGGGCGGAGGGCAAGGAACACTTCATCATCGATTCGCTGCTCTTCGACATTGTGCAGAACGGCCTGACCGAGCCCGACCCGACGACCACGGACTGGGAGTCGTCGAAGAAGCTGATCGGCACCGGCAAGGTCGCGACGATGCCGCTCGGCTCGTGGGCCATCGTGCAGATGCAGGAAGCGGCCACCAACCCGGCCGACATCGGATATCTACCGTTCCCTGTTCAGAAGGACGGCAAGTTCCACTCGGTGGCGGGCGGCGACTACAAGAACGCGATCAACGTCAACTCCGAGCACAAGGCGGCCGCGCGCGCCTGGCTGGACTGGTTCGCCGACGAGTCGAACTACGCCGTCGACCAGGGCGGACTCTCGCCGCTGCTGTCGGCGCCGTTCCCGAAGACGCTCGGCGACTTCGAGGCGGCCGGCGTCGAGTACCTCGAGTTCACTCCTGAGGAGGCTGGGTCAGAAGGCCTGGTCAACAACATCGACAAGGTCGCGGAGATCGGCTTGTTCGATCCGAAGTACCGCCAGGAGCTCGTCGATGCGGCGCGTGGCGCCAAGAAGAAGTCCAAGGAGGACATCTTCGCCGACCTGAACAAGAAGTGGGCGGCGGCTCGAGCGTCAGCCAAGAAGTAGCCATGTCGGTCCAGATCGTCGAGCCGCATCGCAGCTCGTCGGTGCCGATGGCCCGGAGTCGACGTCCAACGCGTCGTCGGCTCCGGGCGGGAACGCCGTACTTGTTCCTGTTCGTGCCGGTGCTGCTGTTGCTCGTCTTCACCTACCTGCCCGTCATGAACATGTTCTGGTACAGCCTCACCGACTGGGACGGGCTCTCGCCGGACAAGGAGTTTGTCGGGGCCCGAAACTACCGGGAGATCGCAACCCGGCCGGAGCTGTTCCGGGTCTTCTCCGTCAGTCTCTACTACCTGGGCGCGTCGGTAGTCCAGATCGCTCTTGCGCTGTACTTCGCGACGGTGCTCAGTTTCAACGTGCGCTTCCGCAACGCGTTCAAGGCCATCTTGTTCTTCCCGTACCTGATCAACGGTGTGGCGATCGCTTTTGTCTTCCTCTACTTCTTTCAGCCCGGGGGGACTCTCGACTCGATCCTGCGGGCGTTCGGCGGCGAGCGGCTCGTGCAGCAGTGGCTGGGCAATCCGAAGCTGATCAATATCTCGCTGGCTGGCACGTCGGTGTGGCGGTACATGGGCCTGAACTTCGTGCTCTTCCTCGGGGCGATCCAATCCATCCCCGGCCAGCTGTACGAAGCCGCGGAAATCGACGGAGCGAATCGCTGGCAACAGTTCCGTCATCTCATCGCGCCGGGCATCAAGCCGATCGTCGGACTGTCGTTCATCCTCGCGATCGCCGGTTCGTTGTCGGTCTTCGAGATCCCGTACATCATGACGCGCGGCGCCAATGGCAGCGAGACCTTCGTCATCGCCGCGGTCCGCATCGCCTTCAAGTTCCACAAGCTCGGACTCGCCTCAGCAATGGCCGTGGTTCTGCTCCTGATCGTGCTGGCGCTCACCTGGCTGCAGCGCCGGATCGTCCCCGACGAGAAGGTGAACCTGACATGACCGAAACGGTGCTGGTCCTGCGTGGCCGAGCCGCGGTCGCGTCGAAGTACGCGAGCCTTGTCGTGGCGAGTCTGTGCGCGGTCGTGCCGCTGTTCGTGATCCTCGTGGCATCGCTCAAGGGCAGCGATGAGTTCGACAGCAGTGGGCCATTCGACATGCCGGAGAGCTGGCTGAATTTCGACAACTACCGGCGGGCCTACACCGGCGGCCACATGCTCCGGGGCTTCGTCAACACCGGATTCATTCTCGGCGTCGCGATCACCGGCACAGTGCTGATCGGCTCCATGGCGGCGTACGCGATCGACCGTTTCGACTTCCGGCTCAAGAGGCCGGTTGTGCTGCTCTTCCTGCTCGCCACACTCGTTCCTGCGGTCACCACGCAGGTCGCGACGTTCCAGCTGATCAACCGACTCGGCCTGTTCAACACCCGATGGTCGGTCATCGCGCTGTTCCTGGGCACCGACATCGTCTCCATCTACATCTTCGTGCAGTTCCTGCGCGGGATTCCGCGCGAACTCGACGAGGCTGCGGCGCTCGATGGCGCCAATCACTTCACGATCTACCGGAAGATCATCTTTCCGTTGCTGAAACCGGCCATCGCCACCGTCGTCATCATCAAGGGGATCGCCATCTACAACGAGTTCTATCTACCGTTTCTCTATATGCCCTCGCCGGACCTAGGCGTCATCTCGACGACGCTGTTCCGCTTCCAGGGTCCGTACAGCGCCGAGTGGGAAGTCATCTCGGCGGGCATCATCATCGTCATCCTGCCGACGCTTCTGGTGTTCCTGGCGCTGCAGCGATACATCTACAACGGCTTCACGTCAGGAGCGACCAAGTGACTCGAGCGGTGGACCTCGAGGGCGTGGAGCAGACTGGCTGGTACTCGAGCCCACAGTCGTCGCTGTCCCCAGGAGCCAGTGTGATGCCCGCGCGCACGCAGCAGCTGCACGACGGTTGGACCGTCACTGCTGTCGGCGGTCCGGTGCCGCCGGCGATCAGTGCCGCCGGGCCGATTGCCGCCTCAGTACCGGGCAGCATCCATACCGACCTGCTGGCAGCGCGCCTGATCGCCGACCCGTACCTCGACGACAATGAGCGGCTGCTGGCCTGGATCGGGCTCGTCGACTGGCGCTACACGACGGCATTCGACTGGCAACCCGGCAACTGCGACCGCGCACAGCTGGTTTTCGATGGACTCGACACGATCGCGACCGTCGAGCTGAACGGCGAGGTCATCGCCACGACGTACAACATGCATCGGGTCTATCGCATCGACGTGGGCGACCGGCTGCGGGTCGGTAGCAACGAGCTGTCGGTGACGTTCGCGTCCGCGATCCGGTACGCCGACCGCGCGAGTCTGGAGCTCGGCGCGCGGCCGCACGTCAATCATCATCCGTACAACGCGATCCGCAAGATGGCGTGCAACTTCGGCTGGGACTGGGGCCCGGATGTCGTCACTGCCGGAATGTGGCGCCCGGTCCGTCTGGAGTCGTGGCGAACGGCGCGGCTGGCTGCCGTGCGCCCGGTGGTCGACGTAGCCGGCGACCGCGGCACCGTCGCCGTACACGTCGACGTCGAACGCGCCGACGGTGCGGGGCAACTCGAGGTGTCGGTGACCATCGCGGGCGCCGCTGAGGCCGTTCGCCTCAACGCGGGGGAGTCGTCGGTGACGGTGACGGTGACCGTCGACGGCGTCAAGCGTTGGTGGCCGCGCGGGCATGGTGCCCAGCCACTGTATGAACTCGACGTCGTGCTGCGCGGCGAAGACGGCGAGCAACTTGCCGAGTCGCGCCACCGGATCGGCTTTCGCCGCGTCGTTCTGCAGACCGAGCCGGATCGCGACGGGACCAGCTTCGTGTTCGTCGTCAACGACCGGCGCATCTTCATCAAGGGCGCCAACTGGATCCCCGACGACGCCTTTCCACACCGGGTCGACCGCGCGCGGTACGCCGCGCGCATCGCCCAGGCGGGCGAGGCGGGAGTCAACCTGCTGCGGGTCTGGGGCGGCGGCATCTTCGAGGCGGACGATTTCTACGCAGAGTGCGATGAGCGGGGATTGCTCGTCTGGCAGGACTTCCTGTTCGCCTGCGCGGCCTACAGCGAGGGCGAGCCGCTGCGTTCTGAGGTGCTCGCCGAAGCGCGCGACAACGTGACCAGGCTGATGCCGCATCCGAGCCTGGTGCTGTGGAGTGGCTGCAACGAGAACATCTGGGGCCACGCCGACTGGGGCTGGGAGGCGCGCCTCGACGGCAAGTCCTGGGGCTGGGGTTACTACACCGCTCTCCTGCCGGAAGTGGTTGCCGAACTAGACCCGGGGCGGCCCTACACCGCAGGAAGTCCCTGGTCGATGTCGGCCGATCGTCATCCCAACGATCCCGCGCACGGGCCGACACACATCTGGGATGTGTGGAACAACCTCGACTACGCGATCTACCGCGACTACCGCCCGCGCTTCGTTGCCGAGTTCGGTTGGCAGGGGCCACCCGCGTGGTCGACGCTGCGGCGCGCGGTCTCCGACGATCCGCTCACGCCGGTGTCTCCCGGAATGCTCGTGCACCAGAAGGCGGTGGAGGGCAACCGCAAACTCGAGGCCGGACTCGTGCCGCATCTGCGGGTGCCCGACGACATGGAGGACTGGCACTGGGCAATGTCGCTCAACCAGGCGCGCGCCGTCCAGTACGGGATCGAGCACTTCCGTTCGCTCAGCCCGCTCTGCGCCGGCAGCATCGTCTGGCAGCTCAACGACTGCTGGCCGGTGACCTCCTGGGCGGCGATCGACGGCGACGGCCGGCGCAAGCCGCTGTTCTACGCGCTCAAGCATGCGTACGCCGACCGCCTCGTCACGGTGCAACCGGGCGACGGCGGGCTCGTCGCGGCCTTCGTCAACGACACCGCCGAGCCGTGGCTGGAGGACGTGACGGTCAGCCGCCGTCGGTACGACGGCGAGGTGTTGCAGTCCACGGACCTGCGGGTGGACGTCGACGCGTGGTCGGTGGCGACCATCCCGGTGGCTGCCGAGGAGGCGGACGCGGGCAATCCCATCGACGAGGTGCTCGTCGTCGCTGCCTCGACTGCGCGTGGCCTCTGGTTCTACGCCGAGGACCGGGATTCCGGTATTTCACCCGCGTCGTACGACGCGACGGCGACGAAGACCTCGGGCGGCTACCGAGTCACCGTGGTGGCAACCTCGTTGCTGCGCGATCTTGCCCTGCTCGCCGACAAGGTGGACGCGGGTTCCGTCGTGGATGACATGCTCGTGACGTTGTTGCCCGGTGAGTCGGCGACATGGGAGATCATGAGCAGCGCCCAGGTCGACCCGGGCGCGTTCCTGGACCCGACCGTTCTGCGTAGCGCCAACCAGCTGGTTCGAGGGCCGGTGCCCGACAGCCCCTGATCGAGGAGGACCCGTTGCCAGCCGCTGAGCCAACGCTGGTGTTCGACGGGGACTGCGCCTTCTGCTCGGCCTGCGCGCGCTGGATCGGGCGCAACCTGCCACGCCAGCCGGTCGTCGTACCGTGGCAACACGCGGACCTGACCGAGCTCGGTCTGACCGCTGCCCAGTGCACCTACGAAGTCCAATGGGTCAGTAGCGCAGGGCGGGTCGGCGGCGCGGATGCCGTGGCGCTGCTGCTCATCTTCCAGCGGCGGCTGTGGGCGCTCCTCGGCAGGCTGATGCTGCTACCCGGTGTCGTGCGGGTCGCGCGCATCGTCTACCGCTGGGTGGCGCGCCATCGCGACCGGATGCCCGGCGGGACGGCCGCCTGCGCGATCACCCCGGCAGACCGAGGCCCGGAGTAGCCGTGCTCACCCCGACCGGACGGGCCGTCCGCGCCGTACTTGCCGGGCTCCTCGTTGCGCTGGCTGTTGCGGGCACGCTGGTCGGTCAGGACGACCACTTTCCGTTTGCTCCCTTCCGGATGTTCTCCACGCGGACGGCACCCGAGGGTGAGGTTCGCGTCGCGGAGCTGCGGGGCGCTGTCGTCGGGGGGAGCGGCGAGGCGGTCCTGTCGATGGCGAGCTTCGGGCTTCGCCGCGCCGAGGTCGAGGGCCAGATCGACCGCCTGCGCACCCCGCGAATGCTCGGCGAGCTGGTGCGATCACGCGAGGCCGTCCGCGGCGACCTGCCGCTACTGGCGACCTTGCGGCTGGTTCAGGTTCACTACGACCTGCGGGACGGGCAAGAGGTCGGCCGGCGCGAGACCACCGTCGCGGAGTGGCACCGATGAGGTGGCGCACATGACATGGCTCTTCGCTCCTGGGCCGCGGGGCCGGATCGCCGCGTTGCGCACCATCGCCTACCTGTTCATCCCCATCGACGTACTGCTGACGACCTCGTGGGTCGGGGACCACGCCGACGTACCCGGCACGCTCTACCAACCGCTGTTCGTCGGACGGCTGCTCCGGCTGCCACCGCCCGGCCCGGTGTCGGTTCGCGTCGCCATGGCGGCGCTGCTCGTCGCCGCGCTGGTCGCCGTGACGGGTCGCTACCCGAGGCTGCTCGGCGCAGCGGTCGCGGCGCTGTATGCCTGGTGGATGCTGGTCGCCATGTCCTACGGCAAGGTCGACCACGATCGGTTCGCTTTCCTGGTCCTACTTGCGGTGCTGCCCACGGTCGGCGCTGCTCGCCAGGGTGACACCACGGAGGATGAGGCGAGTGGCTGGGCGCTGCGCTGCGTTCAGCTGGCCGTGGTCGCGACGTACCTGCTCGCGGCGGTTGCGAAGTTCCGATTCGGCGGCCTCGACTGGGCGACCGGTGCAACCCTGAGCCGGGCCATCTTGCGCCGCGGCACGATGCTGTCCGAACCTCTGCTCGAATACCGGTGGCTGCTCGTCGCCATGCAGTTCGCCATCATCGCGTTCGAACTCGCCTCGCCGATTCTGCTGGTTGGTGGGCGGGTCTCCCGCGGCTACGTCGTGTTCCTGTACGGCTTCCAGCTCGCGACGTTCGCCGGGATCGGCATCATCTTCCTGCCGCACTTGGTGGCGATGCTGGCGTTCCTGCCGGTCGAGCGGGTCGCCGCGGCGTTCATCGAGCGGCGCCGCACCCGCGGGCAGCCGGTCGGGCGGTTTGCCGGATCGCCGGATTCAGCCGGAGCTCACGGCTAGCATTCGCACCATGATGAGCCGGTCCGGCAGGCGTGCCCGCGCCGGCGTCGCGAGCGCGGTCATTGCGCTCACTCTGTTCGGGACGCGCTACTCGGAGGACGAGGCGTTCCCCTTCGGGCCGATGAGCATGTTCGCGTTCCGTACCGTGCCCGACGGTGAGGTCGCCGTCGCGTCGGTCCGCGGGATCGCCGAGGGGGCGACCGACGAAATCGTTCTTTCCACCGGTAGCTTCGGCTTGCGCCGAGCTGAGGTCGAAGGCTCGCTGGGCCGGATGCAGCAGGACCCCGCGCTGCTCGGCGATCTCGTGCTTGCCCGCGAACGGATCCACGGCAACCTGCCGAAGCTGACCTACGTGCGCATCGTGCAGTCGACGTACCTGCTGCAGGACGGGCAAAAGGTGGGTCTGCGCGAGTCCACGGTCGCGGAGTGGCGGCGGTGATACCGCGCGCAACGGCGAGCACCCACTCGTCAGCGACCAGTTGGCTCTTCGTGCCGCAGGCTCGTGGCCGCATCGCGTGGTTGCGGCTCGCGGCGTACGTGTTCGTACCCCTTGACATCTTCTACGCGACGCCGTGGGTAGCCCAGCACGCCGACGTACCCGGGCGGCTCTACCACGCCCTGACGATCGCTCGGGTGCTGCACCTACCCGAGCCGACGCCCACCTCGATCAGGGCGACGATGTGGCTGCTGCTGGTGACGTCGATCGCCGCCGTGGCCGGCCGGGCTCCCCGGCTCCTCGGCGCCGCCGTCGCCGTGCTTTACGCCTGGTGGATGCTCATCGCGATGTCGTACGGCAAGGTCGATCACGACCGGTACGCGTTCCTGGTCCTGCTCGCCGTCCTGCCGACGGTCGGGCCGGTGCGGCGCGACGACACCAGGGAGGACGCCGAGAGCGGCTGGGCGCTGTGGTGTGTGCAGCTCGCCGTGGTGGCGACGTACTTCCTCGCGGCGGTCGCGAAGTTCCGTTTCGGCGGATGGAACTGGGCGACGGGATCGACGCTGAGCTTTGCGATCCTGCGGCGGGGAACCTTCCTTGCCGATCCGCTGCTCCAGCTGCCCTGGCTCATCGTCGCGCTGCAGTGGGGCATCCTCATGTTCGAGCTCGCGACACCGATGCTGTTGGTGAGGAATAGGTGGCGCTCACGTTTCGTACTATTCCTTTACGGTTTTCACCTGTCGTCGTGCCTGGGTCTGCGGATCGCCTTCTGGCCGCACCTGGTCGCGTTGCTCGCGTTCGTCCCGCTCGAACACCTGCCGAAGTGGTGGGCTGCCAGGCGGCGCTCCACAGAAATACTTGGCGTGCCGCGCCCGCGGTCCGCCGCCACCGTTGCGGTAAGCGTGGACGAGGCTCGATGAACCGACGGGACTTCTTCAAGGCGGGTGGTCTGCTGGCGACGGGCGCCGCAGCCGGTCGGCTGGTCCAGGAGATCCCTCTGCAGCGCAGCGCCGAGGCGGCCGGGGTATCGCCCGCCTTTGCCGGGCTGGGCGATTCGACCGTGGCCAAGCCCGCCGCCGCGAGCCGCGTCGAGGTCATCTGGCGCGTGGAGACCGACCGCAAGCTCATCGCGCTCACGCTCGATGACGGGCCGATGCCGGCCTACACCAGCAACTACCTCGACATGCTGGAGGACAAGGGCGTTCGGGCGACGTTCAGCATCGTCGGCGAACCCGCCAGGCAGAATCCGGACATCGTCAGGCGTCAGCTGCGACTGGGGCACCAGCTCGAGAACCACTCCTACAGCCACCTGGACCTCGGCACCCAGTCGGCGGCGGTCGCCACGCGAGAGGTCGTCCGCGGCGCCGAGATCCTCGAGGCGCTCTCGGGGCGGCGCCCGGCGTACTTCCGGCCGCCCAAAGGCATGGTCAGCGGCGCCGCGCTCGCCGCGGTCGGGACAGTCGGCGCGGATGTCCTCATGTGGTCGCTGCAGATCCACGAGCGCATCTGGACCGTCGCGCAGAACATCGAGCACATCGTGTCCAACGCCGTACCGGGCACGATCCTGTTGGCCCACGACGCGAAGCATCACAGCATCGACCGCCGGATCGGGCTGCAGGCGATGCCGGTCATCATCGACCGGCTGCGTGACCGAGGCTACGAGTTCGTGACGGTGACCGAGCTCGTCGACGCCGGGCTGGCTCGGGTCCCGTCAGCGAGCCCGGCGCCGCAGCCGCTCGAGGTCAAGTAGTACGACGGCCCGCGCGTCGACTCGCAGCCAGCCCCGGCCGGCGAAGTCCGACAGGGCCTTGTTGACCGTCTCTCGGGAGGCGCCGACAAGTTGGGCGAGCTCTTCCTGCGTCAGGTCGTGGTGCACGCGTACGCCGTCCGGATCGGTCTCCCCGAAGCGCTCGGCGAGGCTGAGCAGCGCCTTCGCGACCCGGCCAGGGACGTCGGTGAAGACGAGGTCGGCCATCGCGTCGTTGGTCTGCCGTAGCCGCTCGGCGAGCACGCGCAGCAGCTCGGCGGCCACCTCGGGCTGCTCGATGATGACCGGCCGCAGGTCGTCGTGAGAGAAGGTCGCGAGCTGCGCGTCCGTGATCGTGGTGGCTGTCGCCGTACGCGGGCCGGGGTTGAACAGGGACAGCTCGCCGAACAAGTCACCCGGGCCGAGGACGGCCAGCAGGTTTTCGCGTCCGTCGACCGCCGCCCGGCTGATCTTGACCTTGCCCGAGAGGATGACATGCAGCTGCCCGCCGGCGTCGCCCTCGGCGAAGATCAGCGTGCCGCGCGGCCGGGCGGACTCCTTCAGGCGCGAGCGCAACGACTTCCACGAGTCGTCGTCGAGGCCGGAGAACAGGGACACGCGACGCAGCGAGTCGTCCACGGTCCTCCTCCGAAGCAGGGGTGCCCGAATGCGGCAGCCGCCCAAGCATGCCAGGGACGGCCCGCTCCCGCGATCAGTTGCGCCATGTGTCTGTCCGGGCGCGGTGGAAGGGGCGGTGGAAGTCGCCGGTCGAGGAGTGTGTGCTCAGCTCACGCGGCTGATGCGCTTGCGCCGGCGCCAGTACCGGTCCAGCGCGGGACCGAAACCCTCGGTCACGTACGTCTCGACCTCTTCGGGCCGAGCCGTGTCGAGGAAGTTCTCCAGGTATACGCCGATCTCGTCGCGCTGCAGCGGGCCCTCGACGCGCTCCATGAGCAGCATCAACGACATGAGCAGAAACGGGAACGCAACCGCGATCATCACCATGGCGTACCTACTGTTCCCCCCAGTGGGCGTTCGTATTCGCGGGTGTGTGTTACGCCTGCACCGCACGGCGCTGCGGCGGGAGTGGCAGCACGCTCAGGCACTGCGACGGGTCGTCGCGGTAGCGGGCGATCAGTTCGTTCGTCGACGCCTGGATTCGCACGTGCAGAGCGCTGCGGTAGTTCGAGAGCTGACCTTCGGCAGTGGTGAGCTGCTCGATCAGGTCCGCGTTGAACTCCGGGTCGTCCGGGCGCAGATGGCGATCCCAGAGCTCTTCGAGATTGGGCAGCGGCGGGATGTCCTCGACCGGGAGCACGTCGATCAGTGCGGTCCGGCCGCTGCCGACGCGCTCGTTCGTGAGAACCGGGCGCAGGTTGTCCATGCTGCCGCGCTGACCAGGCTCGGCGGCGCGCACCATGTCCAGCCGCGCCTGCAGGATCCGGCGCCAGTACGAGACGCGACTCTCCTCCTGAGCGAGAGCCTTCCGGTAGCTACGCAAACCGGCCAGGGTCAGGTGCGCGAACGTGTCGCTCACCTGAGGGGCTTCGGCGTTGCGGCTGGTCTTCTCCACGCTGGCTCCGGGCTCGATCTGAGGTCTGGCCACGGTCACTGTGTGTAACCACAATCCGGCATCGGTAGGAAGTACTAACCCCTTGAGACGGCCATTCGGCTGATCTTCGGTACGCGTCGGCGTACGGCGACGCTCATTTCTGCCCGTTCGGCCCACGAGGCGCCGCGCGATGCAACCCGATCGGGGAGCACGGAGTCGTAGTGGCGTGCGAAACGATGCGCCGATGGCGCCGGACTGGGAACTGATCTACGCCGCGCACTACCGGCGCCTGGTGGTGCTCGTGGCCGCGACGACGGGCTCGGTTCCCGAAGCTGAGGAGGCGGTGCAGGAGGCGTTCGCGCGGGCGCTGTCACCGCTGCGCGCCCGCAACTCGATCGACGATCCGCTCGCGTGGTTGTACGGCGTAGCGGTCAACGTCGCTCGGTCGCGGTGGCGGCGGCTGCTCGTCGCGCAGCGCCATCGGCAGCGGGACGCGACACCGTCGGTGGACCGGTTCGAAGGCCACGTCGAAACGCGGCTCACGCTGCTGGCCGCACTGCGCGAGTTGCCGGCAGCCCAGCGCGAGGCGCTGGCACTGCACTACCTGGCCGACATGTCGGTCGAAGCAATCGCTATCCGGATCGGGGCCCCAGAGGGCACCGTCAAGGCCCGGCTGTCCCGGGGCCGCGAGGCCCTCGGCGTCATCTTCGCCGGCGCGCTGCATCACGAGAGGACCCCACGACGATGACTGACGCATTCCAAGACTTACGCGAGCAGATCGAGTCGCGCCTGGTCGTGCCGCCGTTCGAGGAGATCCGGCAGCGCCGGGCGAGAAAGACGCAGGTCGCCGCAGTCTTCGCATCTGCCGCCGCGGTGACGGCGATCGTGGCCGGCGCGTCTGTGCTGTCGTCGGACCGGTCTCCAGGACTGCCTGCGTCCGTCGCCGCTCCCGGGACCGAACTCCCCACTGTCGACTCCACGCCGTCGCCGTCACTCACCACGGTGTTGCCCCCGGCGAGCTCCGCGGCAACAACGCCGACCCCGCGCCCTTCGGTCGTGGTGCTGGCAGCGCCGCGCTACCTGGTGACGGCGCCGGGCTGGCGCCTGACCTCCCTCGACGAGAGTCGGCCGATGCCCAACGGCAAGATGCTCTTCGAGAACGACAATCGCAGCGTCGGTCTGCACTGGCGGCCGGCGTCCGAGTACGAAGCAATGGTCGCCGACCGCAAGCACCATGCAGCCACTGAGGCACCGATCGCCGTCGACGGCCGCGCCGGGCTGTGGTCGGTCAACAAGGGCGATGCCCGGCCCGAGAATTCCGCCCTCTGGCTGGCCGGCGACTACTCCCTCGAACTGCGGGGAGGCGGATCCGAAGCCGACTTCCGCGCTCTCGCCGCGACACTCAAGTCGGTCGACGAGCCGACGTGGATCGCTGCGCTGCCCGACTCGGCGCTCCTGCCGACGGAACAGGCCGCAGTCATCGCTGAGCTGCGAGCCGGCCTGCCGACCCCGCCGGGGTTCGACGCATCGCGCCTGGCCCCGCTCGGGACCGGGATCACAGATCGCTATCAACTCGGCGTGCTGGTCGCCGGGCAGCTCGCGTGCGGCTGGTTCGACCAGTGGGTCGAGGCCGACAAGACCGGCGACACCATCAGGAAAGCGCGGGCCGCAGCGGCGTTGGAAACCTCGAAGTCGTGGCCGGTGCTGCGCGAGATGGTGGCAGTAGGTGACTTCGCAGAGAGTCTTTGGGGTTATGTCGACGCACTCGAAGTTGACGGGGCGAACGTCCTCAGCAAGGACTGGATCCGAAACCGTGGGTACGTTGGCGGGCTCAGCTGCGCCCGGCCCTGACGATCCGCTCGCGCCGCGTGGCACGCGGCCGCGCCCGGCTCCCCGGCGCCGTAGGCTGAACCCATGTCACCGCGCGCTCTCGTCATCCCGCTCGCGCCGGTTGATCCGCCGCCCACCGCTCTGGTCCGCCGGGCGCGCAAGGTCAACAGCGAGTTGACCCGGGTCTACCCCGATGCACACTGCGAGCTCGACTTCCGCACACCCCTCGAGCTCGCCGTCGCGACAATATTGAGCGCGCAGTGCACCGACGCTCGCGTCAACCTGGTGACGCCAGCGTTGTTTGCGAAGTACCCCACGGCGACGGACTACGCCGCCGCGGATCGCTTCGAAATGGAAAGGCTCATCAAAGCGACGGGCTTCTTCCGCAACAAGACGACGTCGATCATCGGGCTCGGGCACGCGCTGTGCGACCGGCACGGCGGCGAGGTGCCCCGCACCCTGGAGCAGCTCGTCGAGCTGCCCGGGATCGGCCGCAAGACGGCCAACGTGATCCTCGGCAACGCGTTCGGCGTCCCTGGGCTGACCGTCGACACGCACTTCGGCCGACTGGCCCGTCGGCTCGGCTGGACCGAGGAACTCGACCCGGTGAAGGTCGAGTTCGCCGTCATGCGCCTGATCCCCAAGCGCGAATGGACGATGCTCTCGCACCGGCTCATCTGGCATGGCCGGCGCATCTGCTTCGCGCGAAAGCCGGACTGCGCCAAGTGCGACATCGCGCGCCTGTGCCCGTCCGCCGGGATCGGCGCGGCGCCGTGACACGCACTCAGGCGTTCGCGCTGGCCGCCGCCGCGATCCTGTCGCCGTTGCTGATCACGGCGGTGATCGTCACCGCTGCCGGCTCGTTCGACGACGTAACGGACAACGCCGTTCCCCAGCCGAAGCGACCGACCTCGTTCAATGCCGACACCCTGCCGATCGTGCACCTGGACCGCTGCCCCACTGGCGATGCGTTGCTGCCACAGCCGGCAACCGGCAAGGACCTGCTGCCTGACCTGACCCTCGAGTGCATCGGCGAGCACGGCAGCACCGACACACTCTCGTTGCGCCGGCTCGGCGGCGTACCGACCGTCATCAACTTGTGGCAAACGCTCTGCGAGCCGTGCAAGGCGGAGATGCCCGACCTGCAGGAGGTGTACGCCGACGCGGGCGGGAAGGTTCGCGTCCTCGGCGTCAACAGCAAGGACGACGCGGGAGCGGCGCGCTCCACGATCAACCTCACCGCCGTCCGCTACCCGAGCGTCGCCGATCCCAGTGATCTCGTGAAAATCGGCGTCGGTGCGTTCGCGATGCCGACGACGATCTTCGTCTCCGCACAGGGACGCGTCGTCCACGTCAAGACCGGCCAGTATCCGAACGCTGCCGCGATCAAGGACGACATCGCGGAACATCTCGGGGTGCGACTCTGACCGACCGTCTCCCGGCGTGGCTCCGCGGCCTGGCGACGACTGCGCCGCGGATCACGGACGCCGAGATGCCGTTCGCCGCAGACCCCGAGTCGGCGGCGCGGGTGGGTGCAGTGCTGTTGCTGTTCGGCGAGGGTGTCGACGGTCCCGACCTGTTGTTCATCGAGCGGGCGGCAACGCTGCGGTCGCATGCGGGACAGCCGGCCTTCCCCGGCGGCGCCCAGGATCCAGGCGATGCCGATGCTGTCGCGGTCGCCTTGCGCGAAGCCGCCGAGGAGGTCGGCCTGCGCCCCGACGGCGTCGATGTCTTTGCCACGCTGCCGCCGATCGGCGTACCGCCCGGCGGCTTCGTCGTGACGCCGGTGCTCGCCTGGTGGCGCGACCCGCACGACGTCGGTCCGGTCGACGCAGGGGAGGTGGCAGCGGTCGAGCGGGTGCCGGTGGCCACACTTGTCGATCCGGCCAACCGCTGCGCGGTCCGGCTGCGGGACGGGCGGCACGGTCCGGCGTTTCGGGTGCACGGCCTGCTGGTCTGGGGCTTCACCGCGCTGCTGACCGATCGTGTGCTCGAATGGGGTGGCTGGGCGGTCCCCTGGTCGCCGGAGCCACTGCTCGACCGCCCGGTGTCGCCGTCGCCGCCGGTGCCCCGATGAGGAGGAGCCGATGACCGAGACGCGCGCACTCGTCGACGAGCTGACCGCGCAGCTGGCGCCGCTCGAGCGGGACGTCTCGCAGGCGTGGTGGGAAAGCAACGTCGCATCCGCAGCGGAGGTCGACGAACGGCGGGTGATGCTGGAGAAGCAGCTGTCCGACCGGTACGCCGACGCCGACGCTTACCAACGACTGCGGGATGCCTCCCGCGCCGATGAGAAAGACCCGCTTGTTGCCCGCAGCGCGCATCTTCTGCTGCTCGCCCATGCAGCGGCGCAGCTACCCGAAGACCTGCGCGCGGAGATGGTGCAGCTCAACGCCGCGTGCGACTCGGCGTACGCAACATTCCGGGGCGAGAGCGGCGGCCGTCGGTGGAGCGACAACGAGATCGAGCAGGTCCTCGACGCGAGCAACGACAGCGCCGAGCGGCAGGCCGTGTGGGAGGCGTCGAAGCAGGTCGGCGCCGAGGTCGAGGGGAAGGTGCTGCGGCTGGTCGCGGTGCGCAATGACGCGGCCCGCCGGCTCGGTTACGACAACTACTACCGGATGTCGCTCGAGTTCGGCGAGATCTCCGAGGACCGGCTGTTCGCGCTCCTCGACGAACTCGACGCGCTGACCGCGCAGCCGTTCGCCGACCTCAAGCGCGATCTCGACGCTCGCCTGGCCGCGCGCTTCGGCGTTGCCGCCGATGACCTCATGCCGTGGCACTACGCCGACCCGTTCTTCCAGAACGCGCCACCGGAATCCGCCGTCGATCTCGACCCGATGATCTCCGGGCGCGATCCGATCGCGCTCACCCTGGCGACGTACGACGGCCTGGGCATCGACCTGACGCCGGTCCTCGAACGCAGCGATCTGTACGGTCGCGAAGGCAAGAACCAGCATGCCTTCTGCATCAGCATCGACCGCGCGGACGACGTTCGCGTGCTGTGCAACATCATCGGCAACGAGCGCTGGTTGTCGACGACGCTGCACGAGTTCGGGCACGCGGCGTACGACGTCGCCATCTCTGCCGATCTGCCGTGGGCGCTTCGCCGACCTGCACATTCACTGACGACGGAGGCGGTCGCGCAGCTCTTCGGCCGGTTGTCGCGCGACCCCGGGTGGCTGCGCGACGTCGCCGGCGTGCCCGACGAGCAGCTCGACGGTCTGCACGAGCGAGTCGACGAGGCATTGCGCGCGAGCATGCTGATCTTCGCCCGTTGGGTGCTGGTCATGTGCACGTTCGAACGCGAGCTGTATCGCGATCCCGGGGTCGACGCGAATGCGCTGTGGTGGCAGTGCGTGGAGCGCTTCCAGGGATTACGCACGCCGCCCGGTCGGGACACGACGCCGGACTGGGCCGCGAAGCTGCACCTGGCGCTCGCGCCGGTCTACTACCAGAACTACGTGCTCGGCGAATGCCTCGCGTCACAGCTGGCCGCCACGGTCGACGCCCGCGGCGGGTCGTTGTGGGGCGATGCCGACACCGGGCGATGGCTCGTCGACGAGGTTTTCGCGCCGGGCGCATCGCTTCGCTGGGATGCCCTCGTCGAGCGTGCAACGGGACGGCCGCTGACCGCCGAGGCATTCGCTGCGCAGTTCGTCAGGTGATGCCGCAGGATCCGCGTCGTGGCGAGCGACGCGAACCGGCACGTTGGTGCCTCTAAGGTCGTCTCATGGTCCTCGACGTGCTGCTGGTGCTGCTCGTCGCTGCCGTCGGTTTTGTCGGCTACCGGCAGGGGTTCGCCATCGGCGTACTCAATGTGATGGGTTTGGTCCTCGGCGCGCTCGCCGGCATGCAACTCGCGCCGCTGATCGCCGGCGTCGTCAGCGGCACATCGCGGCAAGCATTCGTCGGCCTCGCGGTCGTCCTCGTCGCTTCGACGCTCGGTCAGTTGGCGGGCACCGCGATCGGGTCCGCTATCAAGGCCCGGATTCGCTGGCACCCGATCCGCCGTCTCGACTCGATCGGCGGGTTGCTCGTGTCGGTCATCGGCACGCTGTTGATTGCCTGGCTCGTCGGCACCGAGATCAAGGACATGCCGTTCACCTATGTCGCGCAACAGGTCAACAGTTCCCACGTTCTGCGCACCGTAGACGAGGTCATGCCCGCTGCGCCCAACATCACCGCGCCGTTTCGCCAGCTGATCTCGCGCCAAGGCTTCCCGCAGGTCTTCGCTGATCTCAAGGGCGGGCGATCGCGTTCGGTCCCACCGCCGGACCCCGCCGTGCTGGCATCGCGCGCCGTGGCCACGAGCAGGGAGAGCATCGTGCGCATCACCGGACTTGCGCAGGAGTGCTCGCATCGCGTCGAAGGCACCGGCTTCGTCTACGCCGATGATTACGTGATGACCAACGCCCATGTCGTCGCCGGGGTCGGTGACGCGAAGGTGACGGCCGAGGGCGGGAAGGCCCGCCCGGCGCAGGTGGTGCTGTTCGATCCGGATCGAGACGTCGCGATTCTGCACATCAAGGATCTCGGACTGGCACCGCTCGAGTTCGCCGGAGTGGCGCGCACCGGTGACTCAGCGGTCGTCGCCGGCTTCCCGGAGGACGGCCCGTTCAACGCCGTCGCCGCCCGCGTGCGCGATCAGCTGACGGCGATCGGCCGCGACATCTACGAGCGGGGCACGGTACGACGTGAGGTCTATGCGGTCCGCGCAAGAGTCTTGCCCGGCAACTCAGGCGGACCGTTGCTCGCTGCCGACGGCCGGGTGTACGGCGTGGTGTTCGCATCCGCGGCTGATGATCCGGACACGGGTTACGCGCTCACCGCGGGTGAGGTCTCGTCGCCCGGCATCCTTGGCCGCCGGCTCACTGCTGCGGTGGCGACCGGCGACTGCGCCTAGCGCCGAAGGCGCAACGCCAAATCGGCGGCCGACACGGCCTCGAGTCCATTCCGCTCGATGCGTGCGACGAGGTCTGCACACCGAGCGACCAGCCCAGCGACGTCCACGCCATGGTCGTCGCCCGCGTGCCGCGCGACGGCGTCGGAGCCGCGGCGGAGCAAGGCCACGGCGCCGACCACGTTGCCACGCTGCGCGTGGGTCAGGCCGACGGCGACTTGCGCGAGTCCCTGCCAGAACTGGCGCTCCTCGGGAACCGCCACATGCCACAGCGCCTCGAGGACCTCGTGGGCATGGAAGGGCCGGCCCTCCGCCAGCAGCGCGTCCGCCCGGGCGAGAGTCTCTGGCGGCGGGGCGGCCGCTTCATCGTCTGGTGCCTGCAACATCTCCCGGCCGGTGCGCGCGAGTGGGCGCCCGAAGTCGTCGCGCGGACGCGCGTTGCGCGGCCGGCCGGCGGCGTCTCGATCACGCTGCAGGTGGTCGGGCTCGCCCTGCATCAGCGTTCCTTGGCCCAGCGGATGATCTCCGCCGACACGATGTCCGGCGCTTCCTCCGGCAGGAAGTGACCAGCATTCTCGACCTGCTGCCACTCGTAGGTGCCGGAAACGTACCGACCGGAACCGAGCGCCGTACGCGGCAAGACGCTCGTGTCGAGGCTGCCGTGCAACTGCAGAGTCGGCGCGGCGATCGGCTGCTGCATTCGCTTGAAGTAGCGGATTCCGCTGGGCCGGGCGAGCGAACGAATCATCCAGCGGTAGTACTCGAGCGCGGTGTTGGAAACGTGCCGCACCTGGATTGCCTCGCGGTACATGGCGCGGGTTTGCTCGTCGGGATAGCCAGGGCCACCCCACTCCTCGAGGATTTCCACGACGGCCCGGGCATCGTCGCGGACCAGTTTCTTCTCGGCGAGCCAGGGTGCCTGGGCCGCGAACATGTACCAACTGGCCCGCAACTGCCCGCGCGGGTCCTGGAGCACGGACTCGCGGTGCCGCATCGGGTGGGCGGTCGACAGGATCACGAGGGCGGAGACGACATCGGGATGCATCGTCGCCGCCGACCAGGCAAGTACGCCGCCCCAGTCGTGACCGACCACGACAGCGTCGCGCTCA
>JBDSAK010000376.1:0-7573 GCA_039922195.1 Mycobacteriales bacterium | reverse complement strand
AACGACGTGCCGCGCTCGACCGCCGCCCGGACAGCGGCGATCACCTGCGGGTGCTTGTGGCCCAGCAACATCGGGCCCCACGAGCAGACGAGGTCGACGTACTGCCTGCCGTCCGCATCGGTCAAGTACGGTCCGTCACCGCCCACCATGAAGCGCGGCACGCCGCCGACCGCGCCGAAGGCGCGCACCGGTGAGTTGACCCCACCTGGCGTGACTTTCAGCGCGCGATCGAACCACGCTTGCGAGGCGGCAGCTTCATCGTCGTAGGTCACCAGTGCAGTTTCCCAGGACGTTCGACAGGACGCCGAATCGGCGTAGGGCGGCCGGCGCGCCGCCTGGCAACGCTAGGCAAGACTGGCGGCGACTTCCGCGGCCCAGTAAGTGAGAACGAAGTCCGCGCCGGCGCGGCGGATCGACGTGAGTGTCTCGACGATGACGCGGTCGCGGTCGATCCACCCGTTGGCGGCGGCCGCTTCGACCATCGCGTACTCGCCCGAGACCTGATAGGCCCCGAGCGGCACGTCGATCGCGTCGGCAACTCGGCGTACGACGTCGAGATAGCTGCCGGCCGGTTTGACCATCACCATGTCGGCGCCCTCGGCAATGTCGATCGCGACCTCGCGCAGGGCTTCGTCCGAGTTGGGCGGATCCTGCTGGTACGCCGACCGGTCACCGAACTGCGGCGCGCATTCGGCGGCGTCGCGGAACGGGCCGTAGAACGCGGACGCGTACTTTGCGCTGTAGGCGAGGATCGCGGTGTGCGTGAAGCCGTTGCTGTCGAGAGCGCTGCGAATGGCAGCGACCTGTCCATCCATCATTCCGCTCGGCGCAACGACGGCGGCACCCGCGCGAACCTGCGCGACTGCTGCGGCGGCGTAGCGCCCCAGTGTCGCGTCGTTGTCGACGGTGCCGTCGTCACGGAGCACTCCGCAGTGGCCGTGGTCGGTGTATTCGTCGAGGCAGCAGTCGCCGATCAGTACCGTCGCGTCACCGACCTCGGCGGCCAGGTCGGCCAGCGCAAGCTGCACGATCCCCGCGGGATCGTCGGCCGCCGAACCCCAGGCGTCCTTGCTGGTGGGGATACCGAAGACGATCAGGCCTCCGACACCGGCGCCAACCGCATCAACGGCGGCCTTCCGCAACGATTCACGGGTGTGTTGTACGACGCCCGGCATCGAAGCGATCGGGGCCGGAGTGTCGATGCCCTCTTTGACGAACAGCGGCAAGACCAGGTCGCTCGCGTGCAGTGACGTCTCGGCGACGAGCCGGCGCAAAGCCGGAGTCCGCCGCAGCCGCTGCTGTCGCACGACCGGATACTGACTCATCAACTGCTCCTCGATGCGATGTGGTCGGCCAGGGCGCGGGCAACCGCACTGACCGATGCTGTGGCCGACTCGACATCGACGCGGATGCCAAGCTCTGCGCATGTCGCCGCGGTTGTGGGACCGATGGCGGCGACGACGACCGAGTCGGCGGGCGGACCGACGAGCGCAACGAGGTTGCGGACCGTCGACGACGATGTGAAAACGACCGCATCGACCTCCCCTGCCGTGAGCGCTCGGCGAACCGCGGCTGACGGAGGCGGTGCCGACACCGTGCAGTAGGCGACGACGTCGTGCGGCGTCCACCCTTTGTCGCGCAGGCCGTCCGGCAACACCGGAGGGGCGATGTCCGCCCGCGGCAACAACACGGTGCCGGCCCCGGTCGGCCACTCCTGCACGAGGCCTTCGGAGCTCGCCTCGGCCGATGGCACAAGATCCGGGCGCAGGCCCCGCGCGGCGAGCGCTCGTTGCGTGGCCCCGCCGACCGCGGCGATGCGCACCCCGGCGAAAGCCCGTGCGTCGAGAAGCAGGGCGTCACACCGGGCCATCACCGCGGCAACCGCGTTGGTACTGGTGAACACGACCCACTCGTACGACGACAGGTCGCGCAGCGCAGCATCGAGGTCGTCGTACGACGCCGGCTCCTCGATCGCAATCGTCGGCACCTCGAGCGGCTCGGCGCCGAGCGCTCGCAAGGCATTCGACAGCTCACCAGCCTGCACCCGCGAGCGCGGCACGAGAACGCGCAGCCCGAACAGCGGCCGCGACTCGAACCAGCTGAGCTCGGTGCGCAACGACACGACGTGACCGATGACGGTGACGCACGGCGGCTTGATTTCGGCGGCGGTGGCCAGCGCACCGATCGTGTCGAGGGTCGCCACGAGAGTGCGCTGCGCGGGGGTCGTACCGCGGTGAATCATCGCCACCGGCGTATCACCGGGGCGACCGTGCTCGACAAGCTTGGCGGCGATCTTGCCGATCTCCTTGACGCCCATCAACAACACGAGAGTGCTGGGCCCGGCAGCGAGTGCGGCCCAGTCGACGACACTGCCGTCGGCGGCGGGATCGATGTGACCACTGACGATGGCCATGTCCTGCGTGATGCCCCGGTGCGTCACCGGGATGCCGGCGTACGCCGGCACGGCGATCGCGCTGCTGACGCCTGGCACGATCTCGAAGGGAATGCCGGCGGCCCGGCAGGCCAGAGCTTCCTCGCCGCCGCGGCCGAACACGAAGGGGTCGCCGCCCTTGAGCCGCACCACTCGGTTGCCGGCGATAGCGCGGTCGACGATGCAGGCGTTGATCTCGTCCTGCGTCATGCCCTCGCCGTGCAGGGAACGGGGGATCTTGCCGGCGTCGACGACTTCGACGCCCGGCCGGCAGTGCCGCAGCAACTCGGGTGAAGCCAGCCGGTCGATGACGACGACATCTGCCTGGGCCAGCAGATCGCGTCCGCGCAGCGTGAGCAAGCCGGGGTCGCCAGGGCCGGCGCCGACGAGCGCGACGGAGCCGGTCATGGCGGCGGCCCGAGCAGGGCCGCAGCGCCGTCCTCGAGCATGATCGCGGCGAGCCGTGCGCCCAGTCCCGCGGCGTCGTCGAGCGGTCCGGTGAGGCTGCGCCGGATGGCGTCGGAGCCGTCGACAGCGGCCACCACAGCGCGAAGGTAGATCTCGTCGTCCGCCACGTCGGCGAGCGCGCCCACCGGGGCCATGCAGCCTGCCTCGAGCGCGGCCAGCAAGGCACGCTCCGCTTCGACGCACGCCCGCGTGTCGGCGTCATCGAGTGTCGCGAGCAACTCGATCAGACCCGCATCGTCCTCGCGGCACTCAATCGCCAACGCGCCCTGACCAGGTGCCGGGAGCATCTGGATCGGGTCGATGGTTTCGCTGACGGCATCGAGCCGATCCAGCCGGGCCAGGCCGGCGCGGGCCAGGACGACCGCGTCGACGTCGACGCCGTCGATGGCCTTCTTGAGCCGAGTGTCCACGTTGCCCCGGATCGGGACGATGACGACGCCAAGCCCGAGCAAGGCCAGCTGGGCGCTGCGCCGGGGAGACCCGGTGCCGATCCGCGTGCCACTCGGCAGCTCGCCGAGAGTCAGCCCGCCCGGGTGACACAGTACGTCGCGGGCATCCTCCCGCGGGGGGATCGCGGCAACGACGAGACCGACGGCCCGCGCCGTCGGGAGGTCCTTGAGCGAGTGCACCGCACAATCGATGCTCCCGTCGTACAAGGCATCACGCAGGGCGGTGACGAAGACTCCCGTGCCGCCGATCTGGGTCAAGGCGCTCGGGTCGACATCGCCGCGCGTGGTGATCTCGACGAGCTCGACCTCGCGACCGAGCGTCGCGAGGATCGTTGCGGCCACGCCGCCGGACTGAGCGAGCGCAAGAGCGGATCGGCGAGTGCCCAGTCGGAGTGTCACCGGCCCGGGTCCTCTTCGCCCACGTCGACTGCGGACACCGCTTCCATCACCTGCGGATCGAGCCCGAATAGTTCGCGGAGCGCCTCGGCGTAGTGGAATCCGCCCGGCGACTCGGCGAGTTCCTTGACGCGGACCGTCGGCGCGTGGAGCAGCTTGTCGACGACGCGGCGCACGGCCTGGTCGACCTCGGCACGTTCGCGATCGTTCATCTCGGGCACGCGTGTCGTCAGCCGCTGGAGCTCGGCCTCGATGACCTGATCGGCCTTGCTCCGCAAGGCGACCACCGTCGGGGCGACCCGCATGGCGCGTTGCCAGCCGAGGAAGACCGAAACCTCCTCGGCAACGATGGCGCGAACGTCGTCGACATCGGCCGACTCGCCATCGGTCTCGAGTACGGCGCGCAGGCCGTCGAGATCCGCAAGACCGACACCGGGCAGCTCGCGGATGGACGGGTCGATGTCGCGAGGAAGCGCAAGATCGAGGAAGAAGATCGGGCGCCCTTCTCGAGAGCGCACAGCGCGCGCCACGACGTCGGCGCCAACGACTACACCTGACGCGCCCGTCGATGAGATCACGAGATCGACGGTGGCGATCGTCGACTCGAGTTGGTCGAGTCCGATCGCTTGTGCGCCAAGGGTTTTGGCGAGAGCGCGGGCATTGTCAGCGGTGCGGTTGGCGACGACGAGGTCAGTGATGCCGGCTCGGTCGAGCGTCGTACCGGCAAGCGCGCCCATCATGCCCGCACCGACGATCAGTGCGCGGCGTCCGCGGAGGTCGCCCAGGCCGGCCTCGGCCACCCGCAGACCGACACTGATGAGCGACTGTCCCGCTCGCCCGATGTCGGTATCGGTGCGCGCCCGCTTTCCGACGCGCAGCGAGTGGCGGAACAGCTCACCGAGCACGCGGCCGATGGCGCGCTCCTGCTGGGCAACCCGGAACGCCTCGCGGATCTGCCCGAGAATCTGACCCTCGCCGACGACCATCGAGTCGAGGCCACAGGCGACGGAGAAGAGCTGCTGGACCGCACGGTCCTCGTAGTGCACGTAGAGGTGGTCGGTGAGCTCCTCGAGCGGTATGCCGGACACCCGCGACAGAACCTCTGAGGCGGCTTGCACCCCGCCGTGAAACCGGGTGACGTGGGTGTAGATCTCGATGCGGTTGCAGGTCGACAGCACGAGCGACTCCGCGACGAACTCGCTTCGCTGGAGCTCTTCGATGACCTTGGGGATGTCGGTCGCCGGGATGGCTGCGCGCTCGAGCAGAGCCACGGGTGCCGTGTGGTGGCTCAATCCGATGACGAGGACGCTCATGACGGCACTGCGGACAGCCGTTGGGCCACGGCTGCCTTGACACGTGGCGCGGTCGACTTGCGCTGCTCGTGAAACGAGAGGATCTGCAGTTCGATGGACAGGTCGACCTTGCGCACGTCAACGCCGCTCGGCACCGACAGCAGGCAGGGCGCGAAGTTGAGGATGCTGGTCACTCCGGCGGCCACGAGGCGGTCGGCGACGTCCTGGGCGGCGTGAGCGGGCGTCGCGATCACGCCGATCGACACCGACGACGTGGCAACGACGTCGGTGAGCTCATCGAGGTGTCGCACCGCCTGCCCGGCGACCATCTCACCCACCTGGCGCGTATCGACATCCAGCAGCGCGGCGATGGTGAACCCGCGCTGCGCGAAGCCGCCGTAGTTGGCCAGTGCGTGTCCGAGGTTGCCGACGCCGACGATGACGACCGACCAGTCCTGCGTCAGGCCGAGCTCGCGCGAGATCTGGTAAACGAGGTACTGCACGTCGTAGCCAACGCCGCGCGTGCCGTACGAACCGAGATAACTCAGGTCCTTGCGCACCTTCGCCGAGTTGACGCCGGCCCCGTGCGCCAGCGCGTCGGAGGACACCGTCGTCTCCCCCGCCTCGGCGATCGAGACCAGCGCGCGTAGGTAGATGGGCAGCCGGGCAACCGTGGCATCGGGAATCCCGCGCTTGCCGAGATCAGGCATTACGGGTCCACCCGCCGTCGTCGCATCCAGCCGCTTGTGCGATTGAGAATACGCCTTGTGAACGCGTGCACAAACTTCTTCGGACCGGCGCAGCGGCTAGGTGACGGACCCGGCGACGGCCGGCATGGCGGCCAGCCGCTTCGAGTACGCACCCACGACACCCGGGATCGTTTTCTGCCCGGCAACGGCGGTCTGCTCCACACCGGGGTGCCGGAAATACAGGGCGAGGAGCGTGCGGCCCCGTCGCAGGTAAACGATCGTCGACGCCACCTTGCCGTCTTCGGACCGGATCTCATAGGCCAGTCGTTCGACCCCTTCGACCTTCTGCCAGTCGGTGTCGACACCGGTCCTGGCACTGCACACGGCCGCGTTGCTGCGCAGTTCGTCGAAGGCGGCGGCCGTCGCCGCGGCATCTCGGTAGAGCACCGCCTCGGTGCTCAGCACGACCTCGTCCTTGGCGTCGACCGCGACGAGTTGCCGGCGTGCGGTGCGCCTGAACTCGCTGTCGTACGTCGCTTCGCACAGGTCCAGGGTCGTTTGGCCGAGGACCTTGTCTCCGCCGGGAATGAGCTCGATGCGCACGTCGGGTGCGACGTCCGTGGGCCGCAGCCCGAGCCGGTCGAGCAGCGCAGCATCCGGGTCTCGTGGCCCGTCCTCGGGCGGCGCGGGTGTCGACTCCAGTTCGTCGGACTCGTCGGTCTTCTCGGACGGGCCGGCGCTGGGGGCTGGAGTACGGCGGGCCGACGTCGAGGGAGTCGGGGAAGCTCCGGCCACGGCACTCGGCGCCAGCCGGTCGTCCCGCGAGTCGGCGACGACGAAACCGGCACCGAAACCGAGGCCCAGCCCCGCGGCGAGGGCCGCGTAGGTTGCCGCCCGACGCCACGGCGGCACGTCGCCGGGTGAATGAGTCGCGCCGTAAGCGGTGTCGATCTGGTCAAACCCTGCAGGGGCGGCAAAGGGCAGTCGCGACGAGTCCGGGTCGGGGCGTTGCCACCCACCGGCATTCGCAGGCACCGCCGCACCGTGCGGGGTCGCGGGCATGGGCGGCATCGACGAGCCGGGGTCCGGAGCCCAGCCCTCACCCGTCCAGTAGCGGTATCCGTCGCCTCCGCGAGGGTCGGGGTACCACCCGGGCGCTGCTTGCACTCAGTCCTCCTACGACGTATCGGGCGTCTCCAGCATGCCAGGCGGTGTGCCGCTCGGCTCACTCGAGCGCAACGACCCAATCCGCGAGGGACCGGGTCGCGGCAATGCGCTCGGCATTCGGGGTGTCGACCAGCTCGATCCAGCGTCGCGCCTGTTCCAGCGTCTTGCCGAAAGCGACATGACGTTCGGTGAGCCGGCGCAGGCGGACCTCATCGGCGAGATCGCAGTACCAGACCTCGTCGAGCAGCGCCCGCGCGTCCGGCCAGCCCGCGCCTTCGCACAGCAGGTAGTTGCCTTCCGTGACGACCAGCGATGCGGTGGCCGCGATCGCGATCGCCCCCGCGATGGGCTGCTCGAGGTCTCGCTCGAACGCCGGGGCGTACACAACCGGAGCGTCGTTACGGCGCACCCGACCGAGCAGCGCGGCGTACCCGTGGCTGTCGAAGGTCTCGGGCGCACCCTTGCGGTCGCGCCGGCCCAGGTCATCGAGCACCGTGTCAGCGAGGTGGAAACCGTCCATCGGCACCAGGGCGGCGTCCCCGCCGAGTGCGGTACACACCGCGGCGGCGAGGGTCGACTTGCCGCTGCCCGGTGGGCCGGTGATGCCGAGGATCGTCCGCCCCGGCCGCTGCGCCAGCGACCTCGCCCGCTCGATGGCCGCGGGGGTGTCGGCTACTTCGC
>JBDSAK010000375.1:0-2712 GCA_039922195.1 Mycobacteriales bacterium | reverse complement strand
CGACCCGAGGGTGCGCGCCGCCTACCTCGGCGAGTGACCGCCGGCGGCTCTCGGTCCCGGCCGGCCCCGGCCGCCGACGGTCGCCTACGAATTCCAGCCGCGTGTCAGCAGACAGCAGCCAGCAGCCAGCGGCCAGCCGCCAGCCGCCAGCCGCCAGCCGCCAGCCGCCAGGCGCCTGTTTGACCCGCAGCCGGACGGACTCATAACCGCCTTCGGCTGCGCCCTCCCGGTGTTCGGCATTGGGGCTGCCCGTCGGGCTCATCGCAGGCCGGCACAGTTCGCGTAGAAGGTCGTCGTCGCCGGCCAATCCGAGAAGATGCCGAGGATGCCGACGTCGCGAGCCAGCACGTCGAGGACTCGATAGACGTCGCCTTCGCGCCGGATCGCCCCGTCGAAAGTCTGGTAATAGAAGCCGTTGGCGCCATCGGCCAGGATCCCGGACCGCTCGAGCGTCCACGTGATGATGTCGAGCCCGGCGAGCTTGGCGTTGCGCGCGTAGGTCGACGGAACGATGCGATCGCCCTCTGCGGACAGCAACGCGAAGATCGGCGGCGCGACGATCCGGATGCCCTCCGACCGGTAGCTTCGAAGCTCGTCGATTCCGGGGAGGTCGGCCGTCGTGCTGGCATCATCCAGATAGACGGCCTGGCGCCCGAACTCCGGCTCCTTGTCAACCCAGTACAGCACGTCGGGTTTGTGGAACGACTGCGGCCACACGTCGCGCGCGGGCACACGGGCTGCCTTGTACTCGTCGATCAGCTTCTGGGCATACGCCTGCTGGGTGAAGCCGTCGAACGGCATCGGCACGCTCGGAAACTTGAGCTCCGGCGTCATCTTGACCCCGAGCCGCTTGAACAGCGCGATGCTCTCGGCGTGCGTCAGAACCGTCCCGCTGGTGGGGCCCGAGTAGAGGTCGGTCCGGAAGGATGACGTCCCGCCCAGGAACTCCGCGGGCGTCTTCGCGTTGGGATTGAACGCGTCCATCTTTGCTCTGAGCGTCTTGAACTCGTCGAGGGTGATGTCGCTGGTCCGGCACTCGGCCGTGGCGGCGGTGAGCTGCTTGCCGCCGGCATCGAAGGTCGCTGGCTGGAACGGCTGCGTGCACTTGGCGGCGAGCGGTGTGACCAGGATGTTGGTCGTGGTGTGCAGGTCGTTCTGCGCGTGTCGACAGACGAGTTCCTTGTCCTGGGTGAACGCGACGTCGCACTCGACGATTCCGGCTCCCATCCGTGCCGCGGCGGTGTACGACTCGACCGTGTGCTCCGGGAACATCAACGCGGCGCCGCGATGACCGATCGAGAACTGGCGCGGGGTGTAGGCGCCGCGGCGCGCGCACTGCTGCAGGTCTCGCTTCAGCGGCCCATCGTCCATCTCGTCGACCAGGAAGAAGGGTCGGGGCCCGAGCTGCGCTGTCTTCGCGGCCACGGGCGAAGCCGCCGCAAGCATGGGTGCCAGCGTCAGGCCGACGAGCGCGAGGATTCGGGGGGCAAACGATCGCATCGGAAGACTCCTGTGGAGGGTGGAAGTGAGGGAGCGGTGCGCCGCGAAGCGGCCCGGCCCAGGGGGCGCGAATCGACCGCACAGTAGGCGCGCAATGTGACGGTTTGATGGGGAATCCGTCAGCGCCTGGTGAGGCGCCCCGGACCCGTTCGGCTCCGGTCGCGCGGCGGACGAGCGACGTCGACGCCGCTCGCGGACGCCAGGGATCGCCTGTCACACAGCTTTCATCGACGGTGCCGAACATCCGGCCGTTATCCACTGAGGCCAATCCCATGACGAACCGACCTGATGCACCCATCCACGCCGCTGCGGACGATGAAGACCTGAACACCAGCGCCAATCCGCGCTTCGTTGACGTGCTTGACGCGCGCCTGTCGCGTCGCTCGCTGCTGCGCGGGGGGGTGGGCTCCGCCGCTTCGGCACTGCTGGGGGGTGTCGCGTTCGCGGGCCTCGGCGGTGGCAGCGCGTCTGCCAGTGCCGCCCGACCGCGGGAGGTGACCACGGCCTACGGTTCGTTCAAGAACGACAAGCCCATCACGTCGCTGCCATTCACGCCGGTAGCCAAAAACGTGCTCGACCTCGTGAGCGTTCCGGCCGGCTATACCGCCAGCGTCGTCGTCGCCCTCGGCGACCCGCTGGACGTCGCCACGCCCGCCTTCCGCAACGACGGCACCGACACCGCTTTCGATCGGCGCTCCGGCGACCACCACGACGGAATGGAGTTCTTCGGCCTGTCGGGCGACGGCCGGCGCGCTGACGCCAAGGGCAGCGTGCGCGGCCTGCTTGCGATCAACCACGAGGCCACCAGCAACCGTGACGTGCGCTCCTACTACCTGCACGGGAACGGCGGCACGCTCAACCCCCGTCCGGTCGGCGAGGCCGACAAGGAGATGGACATCCACGGCCTCTCGGTCGTCGAAGTCCGCAAGACCGCGGGGCGCTTCGCCTACGTGCGCGGCTCGGGCTACAACCGCCGCGTGACGCCGCTGACTCGCGTCGCATTGTCGGGCCCGGCCGCCGGCCACCCTTTGATGGTGACGCGCTACTCGGCATCCGGCGTCGCCACCCGCGGCACGATCAACAACTGCGGCACCGGCATGACGCCGTGGGGCACTTACCTCAGCGGGGAGGAAAACTGGGCCGGCTACTTCTATCGCGGCGACGACGGGTCCGTGCGCGCGGCCGCCGATGGCGGCCGCAGCAACGTCTCGC
>JBDSAK010000374.1:0-4835 GCA_039922195.1 Mycobacteriales bacterium | reverse complement strand
CGACTGGGACGCCGCGTGGGATCGCGCGCGCGGCGGTGCGGACGGCTCGCCGCGCACCCGTTGGGTCGAGGCGGCCGGTGAACTGCTGGCGTCGGGACATCGAATCGCGCGCAATCCCGCGCGGTGGCAGCTGGGCGAACTTACGGTGGCCTGGTCGGAAGTGGCGCCGGGCGGCTAGTTGGCCTTGGCTGCCTCGCGCGCGGCGATGCGCGCCAGCACCTCGGGCCGGCGCAACGGCGGCTGCGTCGCGGGCGGCTGCTTGCGTGGTGGCAGGCCGCGCAACAGCGCCTCGGTCGTCGCGGCGACGTCCGCAATCGCCCGCTCGAAGGATTCCCGTGCTGCGTCAGGGACTTTCTGCAGCCCGGTCACCTTGCGGATGTACTGCCGCGCCGCCGCTTCGATCTCGGTCTCGGTCGCCGGCGGCTCGAGACCGCGCAACTCCGTGATGTTCCGGCACATTCGCCTAGCCTACGCCGCGTTCTGCGCGGCTTGACCGCGCCCCGCCCACTCTGGCGTTCTGCGCGCCCTGCCGATCAGGTCGGTTGTTGACAGGACCGTCACGAACGATCCGGCGCCCCACCGAACTGATTGTCCGGCGTGCGTTCGTATCATCACTGTCCACAGATGTGCGTCGGGCTGCCGCCCGCCAGGGACCGCTCACCGACGATCACGGGATGACGCTGGACGAAGTTCTTGCTCAGCAATCCGGCGTTCTCTCGTACCGGCACGCGCGTGAGCACATGACGAAGGCGTCCTTGCAATGGCTGACCTCGGGAAGCGGCCGCTGGCAGCGCCCGGTGCCCGGCGTGCTCGTCAACCACAACGGGCCCCTGTCAAAGGCACAGATGCACCGCGCCGCCGTTCTGTACGGCGGCCCGGAGTCGGTGCTCAGTCACGCGACCAGCGCCGAGCTTGACGGCCTGCGCGGCTACGCCGACGACGGGCGGGTGAGCATCATGCTGGCGCACCCACCGAGCATCCGGTCAAGGTCCTTTGTCTGCGTGCACTCCTCGCGGAATGCCCCACGCGACGTGGGCGACGTGCACCCGCTGCACGTGCCCGCGCGGCTGCGGCTGTCACGAGCACTGATCGAACTGGCACGCGGCGCTCGCACGCTGGACGACGCGCGGAGCCCGCTGGCAGCTGCCGTGCAACAGCGACTCACCAGACCCGCAGATCTTCGCGACGTACTGGCCCGTGTCGGCCCGGCCCGCTTTCAAGCGCAGCTATTCGCGGCTCTCGACGACATCGAGCTGGGGGCCCATTCCGGACTCGAGCTCAACTTTCTGCGCCTGGTGCGGGACCACGGCCTGCCACTACCGAGCCTGCAGGACCGGATCGACGACGCCGGACTGCGCTGCCTCGACGCCCGTTGGCCGGCGTACCTGGTCTGGGTCGAGATCGACGGCGCCGCGCATCGCGAGGACAGCCACTGGCAAGCAGACCTGGATCGACACAACGAGATCAGCACGAGCGAACCCTCGATGCGGCACCTACGCTTCAGCGCACCTCCTGCGCTCACGGAGCGCGCGCTGCGCACGACAACTGACGGCAGCGCTGCGGCTGGGCGGATGGTCGGCGAACTGATCAGGTTGGTTGTCGTCAGGACTGCGAACCGCGATCCCAACAGCAACCGACCTGATCGTTGGGCAGCACAGCGCGAGCTGGCGGCGGGCGACTTGCCGGTCACCCGCTGGCCGAGAAAGAGCGCAGGTGGCTGTAGGCCGCGTCGAGCGCAACTCGAAGGGGCTCGGCGTCCTTGTCCGTCTTGGCGAGAAGCAGTCCGCCTTGCAGGCTGGCGAACACGGCGATCGCGAGCTGCCGGGGTTGCGCGTGCGGCGCGAGGTCGCCGCGTTGTTTCATCCGCGTGAGTCCAGCGATGAGGTATCCCTCCCACGCCGCGAAGCACGCGGCCAGGTCGCCGCGCGCCGCCTCGTCGCGGTTCGCGAGCTCGCTGGCGAGGGTGCCGATCGGGCAGCCGGGATGGCCCATTTCGGCGCTCATCCCGACCCACAGATCGAGCCACTGGCGGATCGCCTCCCAGCTGTCGAGGTGGCTCAGTACCGGTGCCTGGGCGCTGATGATCTGGTCGAACCGGCGGGCGATCACCGCGCGGATGAGGTCGTCCTTGTCCGTGAAGTAGTGGTAGAGCTGGCTCTTGCTGGCGCCGGCCGCGGCGAGGACGTGGTCGATCCCGGTCCCTTCGACGCCCCGGCCGGCGATGAGCTCCGCCGCCGATTCCACGATGCGGTCACGGCTGCGTCGTCCCCGCTCCGTACTCGGCTCCCGCGACATGAGCCGACCCTATCCCGTACTGGACAGAACGGTCCAGTCTCTCGTATGGTCACTGGACAGATCGGTCCACTTACCAGTCGAAGGGTCATCCGTGACTACACCCGCCATCGAGGCGCACGACCTCACCAAGCACTTCGGTGATCTCGTTGCCGTCGATCACCTATCACTGTCGGTTGCACGGGGGGAGATCTTCGGCCTGCTCGGACGCAACGGGTCGGGCAAGTCGACCACCGTTCGCATGCTGACAACCCTGTTGCGGCCAACGTCGGGCACCGCGACCGTCGCCGGGTACGACGTCTACACCCGGCCGAACGACGTACGCCGCTCCTCGGGCGTCACCTTGCAGGACCCGGCGCTCGATCCGAACATGAGCGGCCGCGAGCACCTCACTCTCATCGGGCGCCTGCTGCTGTTGGGGAAGCGAAAGGCCGCATCCCGAGCCGACGAGCTCCTGGTCGCCTTCGGGCTGAGCGGGGCTGCCGACCGGCGGATCGGCACCTATTCAGGCGGCATGCAACGCCGCCTCGACATCGCGACCGCCTTGTTCTCGCGGCCGCCGGTGCTCTTCCTCGACGAGCCGACGACCGGCCTGGACCCGCAGAGCCGGCGTGCGCTCTGGGACGAGATCCATCTGTTGCGAGCGGGCGGCACCACCGTGCTGCTGACGACCCAATACCTGGAGGAAGCGGATCAGCTCGCCGACCGGATCGGCGTCATCGACGGCGGGAAGCTGATCGCGGGAGGCACCCCTCGCGAATTGCGCGCCGAGCACGGCCTGCGGACCGTCACCCTTCCCGGCGAGCACCATGCGCCGACCGTGGCCGCCGCTGTCACGACCGGCCCGGTCACCGCTCGCGACGGTCTGACGACCGTCGAGGTGCGGCCCGATGCCAGTCTGGACGAGGCGCTCGCTCAGATCCGATCGGTCATCGGCAGCCTCGATGGCGTCTCCGTCACCAGCGCCAGCCTGGAAGACGTCTTCGTCCATCTGACCGGACGCGACATCAACTCCGCCCCGGCACGACGCAACGAAGGAGCCGCGGCGTGAGGCTCCTCGAGACGAGTGCCGGCCCGGTTGCAGCGGTGTTCCGCCGGTCCGTGCGCGAGGGACTACGTGACCCGGGGCCGGCTCTGTTCCTGCCCGTGTTGCCGCCGTTGCTGCTCGTCATAGCCATGACATCGCTGTTCGGACGGCTCGGCGGCGTCATCGAATTCCCGACCGGCTCGTTCGAAGAGTTCTTCATTCCCGGAGCGATCCTCATCGTCGCCATCGCCGGCGGCGGCTTCACGTCGGCGCAGGTCGCAGAGGACCTTCGATCAGGCTTCATGGACCGGCTCCGGCTTCAGGTGCCGAACCCGCGCAGTCTGCTGCTCGGCCGGTATGGGTTCGAGGCGATCCGGATCATCCCTGGCATCGCGATCGTCCTGGGCACCGGATTGCTCTTCGGCGGCGCCCTTCCGAACGGGCTGCCGGGAGCATTGACCATCTCGGTGCTGGCGATGCTGTTGTCCGCGGCGTACGCCAGCCTGTTCTACATCGCGGCGATCATCACCGCGGACCCCCAGACACCGCTCAACCTCAATCCGCTCGGCATCATCATCGCGTTCCTGTCGACCGCGTTCATCCCGAGGGCGGCCATGCCGGACTGGGCCGATGCGGTCGCTGGATTCAATCCCATGACCGTGATCGTCGACGGCGCGCGGGCCGCGATGATCGGCGACCTCACCTCGCGCACTGTGGTCGCGGCTTTCGCTGTAGCGGCCGCTGGTGTCGTGCTGGGGATGGCCGCCTCCGGCGCCGTACTCACTCGCAAACTCTCGAGAGGATGACCATGGCTGCCACCAGTCTCATGTTCGCCAGGACAGCCGGTCAGTCGCGGCGCAACGTCGGCGTGGCCTTCGGCCGGCCGCTCCTGCCCGCGCTGCTCATCGGCACGATCTTCACCGCGCTCTTCGGGGGCGTCGCGGACATCCCCGGCTTTCCGCTGGCCAGTTACGACGACTGGGTTCTCCCCGGCACCCTGTTCCTGTCAGCCGTCATGGGCGCCGGCTTCACCGCAGCAGAGTTGCTGCGCGACATCGAAACCGGCTTCATCGACCGGGTCCGCCTCACCCCCGCGAAGCCGGCATCGCTGATCGCCGGCCGGGCGAGCTTCGAAGGGCTGCGGGCCGTTGTCGCGGGCACGGTCATCTTCGGCATCGCGATGCTCCGAGGACTCACCAACGAAAGCGGTGTGGTTGGCGCGGTCGTCGTGCTGGCCCTCACGGCCGGATTCGCGACGTCCTGGAACGGGATCTTCTTCTTCTCGGCAATCAAGACCCGCAACCGGGCGGCTGTCATCGGCCTGCAGCCGCTGTTCTTTCCGATCATGCTCTTCTCGACGTGGTTCGGGCCGCGCTTCCTGATGCCCGCCTGGTTCGAGCGAATCGCGCGGTTCAACCCAGTGACGTGGTACCTCGACGCCACCAGGTCGATCCTCGCCGGGCGCCCTGACTGGGGTTTCATCGGGCTGACGGTCGCCTTCATCGTGGTGCTCGCG
>JBDSAK010000373.1:0-9995 GCA_039922195.1 Mycobacteriales bacterium | reverse complement strand
GAGCACGTTCAGTGCGGCCACAAACCCGGCGTCGATCGGTGCCGGGAGCCGGCGCGCACCGTCGGTGAGTTTCATGCGTGCGTCGCCGCGCGGGCCAGCCGCGGCAGATCGCCCAACGCCCCGACCGTCATCACGAGTGCGGGACCGATGTCGCGAACTGCGGAGGTGGCACCGGGATCGACCCTGAACACGACAGCGTTGACATCCTGACCGAGGCGCCAAGCAGCTGCGCGCAGCGAGGTGACTGACGCGGTGCTGCCCGCGATCAGCACCGCCAGCGTGAGGTCAGCGTTGCGTCTGCGTGCATCGGCCGCGGCGGCTTCCAGCCCGGTGCGCGGTCCGGCGAGTTCTATTCCGCTGGTGCCGTCGAGGACGCTGGTGACCGACGACGTATTGATGGCGCGGCCGGCCGCGACGATGCCCAGTGACTGCTGGTCGCGCACTCCGCGGATGGCGAGCGAAGCAAGCACGGACACCCCGAGTTCGAACTCTTCCTCGGATGCGTACTCCGCATCGTCGCCGCTCTGCAGCAGCACGATGTGCGAGCGTCGCGTGTCGACGAACTGCACGACCATCAGTCGTCCGCTGCGCGCCGACGTTCGCCAGTGGACGTAGCGGCGGTCGTCGCCCGGCACGTAGTCGCGCAGGGTCTGCAATTCCACGTCACTGGTCGACGAGTCGTTCGTCGTCCGGCCCTCGAGGTCGCGCAGGTACCCCGCTCCCAGTCCGTCGAGCCGAGTCGTCCGCGGGTGCACGTACAGGTTGGTCGCGTCCGGCCACGACAGAGTGCGCCGCAACAATCCGAGCGGGTCGCCGCGCAGGGTGCGGGTTGGCCCGATGGGTATCACCGCACGGCGGTGCGTCGGAATCGCGAACAGTTCGTCATGCGACTGTTCCGGCCCGAGATTCGGGATGTCGAACTGGGCGACGCCGTTGCCGACCAGAAGCTCCACCCGCAACCCCAGCAGCCTCTTGTGCGACGCGTTCACCGCGGACAACTGGCCACGTGCCGTCTGACCCACTACGACGCGCGGCGGGCTCATCGCGATGGCGACATCGACGTCGAGACGCCCCACTGTGAACGCGACAGCGACGAGGAGCAGGACGGCGCAGGTCGCGGCGGCGAGCATGAATTCGTTCCAACCGAGTCGCCAGCCGATCAACCACGCCAGTGCACCGGCGCCCGCGGTCACCCGGCCCAGGGGTGTCAATACGGCGAATGCCCGAGAGGCGATGTCGCCGGCGCCCGCGGCGACCGATCGAGCCGCCGACCGCTTCGGCGCACGCCGGAACGCGGCGGGCGCGTCATCGGAAACGGTGAGCGCGGTCACGACGGTGCAGACCCCTTGCTGATCAGGCGGCCCGAACGGCCGGTGGCTTTACCTCGGACAGGATGCGGTTGATGACATCTGTGACGGTGGCTCCGTCGAACTCCGCTTCCGAGTCGAGTTGCAAGCGGTGCCCGAGCAGCGGCTCGGCCAGGTCCTTGATGTCGTCGGGCACCACGTAGTGGCGACCGGTGGTGACTGCCCACGTCTTGGCGACGCGCACGTAGTTGAGGGCGCCGCGCATGGACAGCCCAAGTTTCACGCCGGGCGCGCGACCGGGCCTGGTCGCTTCGGCGATCCGGCTGACGTAGCTCAGGATGGAGGCGTCGACGTGCACCGTCGTTGCCAGGTCGGCCATCTCGCGTACCGCCTTCGCGGTGATGATCGCTCGTACACCGCCCGGCCGGTCGCGGTTGGCCGCGTCGCCCAGCAGTCTCACCGTTGTCTCGTGGTCTGGATAACCCAGACTCGTCCGCAGCAGGAATCGGTCGAGTTGCGCTTCGGGCAGCCGATACGTGCCGGACAACTCGATGGGGTTCTGCGTGGCGATGACCATGAACGGGCGACCGACCGGGTAGCCCACTCCGTCGACGGTGACCTGGCCTTCCTCCATCACCTCGAGCAGCGCGGACTGTGTTTTGGGCGACGCCCGGTTGATCTCGTCGGCAAGCACGATGGTCGCGAAGATGGGGCCTTTGTGGAATTCGAACTGCGACGTCCGCTGGTCGTAGATGGTGACACCGGTGACGTCGCTCGGCAGCAGGTCGGGGGTGAATTGCACTCGGTTGTGCGTGCCCTTGACGGTGTTTGCGATGGACTTTGCCAGGATCGTCTTGCCGGTGCCGGGGTTGTCCTCGAGAAGTAGATGTCCTTCGGTGAGCAGGCAGGTCAGGGCGAGCCGAACGGCGTGCGTCTTACCGAGAACCGCCTGTTCGACGTTGTCGACGAGCTTGCCGAACGTCTCCGCAAACCATGCGGCTTGCTCGGGCGTCATGGACATCGGGTGTCTCTCTTCTGGACTCGAAGGGGTACGGCCATGGTGATGTGGCGCAGCGCGTTCACGGCACCGGCGATGGCGTCGGGGTGGGCGTCTCGGTAGGCGTCGGGGTGGGCGTCTCGGTAGGCGTCGGGTCCGGTGTCGGGGTGGGCGTCTCGGTAGGCGTCGGAGTTGGCGTCGGCGTTGGCGTCTCGGTAGGCGTCGGGTCCGGTGTCGGGGTGGGCGTCGGAGTGGGCGTCGGAGTGGGCTCCGGTAGGGGCTCGGCGCCCGTCGTGATCTGGCGCGATGCGCTGTCTGTGCCGCCGGCCGTCTGCACGGTGACGGTCATCGTGTACGTGGTGAGGTACTTGCCCGTGAACGTACAGCTCCCAGCTCCTGTCGCCGACGTCGGACAGCCGCCCGGGTATCCGGTGCCGGTGACCGAGATCGACATCGTGCCCGGCAGTCCGCGGTAGTCAGGGTCGCCCCACGAGAACTGCACCCGCTTGCCGCTCGTGCTCGCGTCCGGCTGCGGCGCGACGGGCGCCGGTGGTGGACCGACAGTCGCCGTCGTTGACCTGCTGTCGTTGCCGCCCACCGTGTTTACCGTGACGGTCATCGTGTACGTCGTGTCGTAATCGCCGATGAACGAGCAGGACCCGCTGCCCGTCGCTGATGAGGGGCAACCGCCGGCGTACCCGTTGCCGGATACGGCCAGCGACATCGTTCCGACCAGGCTGTTGTAGTCCGGGTCTCCCCAGCTGAAGGTCACGGTCCGACCGCTCGTCGAACCACTGGGCTGCGGAGCAGCCGGCGCCGGTGCAAGCCCGACGAGCGCCGTGGCGCTCTTGGAGTCGGTGCCGCCTTCGCTTTCGACGGTGACGGTGATCGTGTATGCCGTACTCCAGTCGCCGATGAAGCTGCACGAGCCGGCGCGCGTCGCGCTCGTCGGACAACCGCCGGGATAGCGAGCACCGCTGACATCGATGATCATCGTGCCCGGCAGGCCGTCGTAGTCCGGGGCGCCCCAGGAGAACGTCACCAGCGCGCCGCTCGCCGAGCCCGACGGCTGGGGTGCCACCGGAGGCGGCGCGGCCATCACCTCGACGGTCGCCGATGCCGAATCGCTGCCGCCCTCGCTCGTGGCAGTGATCGTGACGGTGTAGGTCGTTCCCCAGTCACCGATGAAGCCGCACGAGCCGGCGCCGGTCGGAGCGGGAGGGCAGCCGCCCGGATAGCCAGCGCCGCTGACGCTCATCGTCATGCTGCCTTGGTGATCGCCGAACTCCGGGTCGCCCCAGCTGATACTCACCGACTGCCTCGACGACGAGATGCTGGGTGTCGGTGCGACAGGGTTTGTCGCGGCCACGACGCGGCCCGTCACGGACTTCACGTCCGTGCCGCCATTCGTTGTCGCCGTGAGGGTGAGGGTGTACTCGGCGCCCCATGATCCGGTGAAACTGCAGGTGCCCGAGGCGACGGTCTGCGGGGGGCAGGCCCCTTGCGGGTAGCCCGCGCCGGCGACCGACAGAGACAGGATCCCGCCGGCGCCGTTGAAATCGGGAGTGTCCCAGCTGAACGTCACAACCCGCTTGTCGATCAAAACACTCGGTTGCGGCGCGGTGGGTCGACCGAACGGCACGATCGTCGTGCCTGCGGTCACCGTTTCGCTGCACAGCGACAGATTGCAGGCAACAACACTGAAGCGGTAGCCCGCGCCGTTGGTGAGCGAGCCGACCACGACGGAGTACGACGACTGGCCGTCGAGCGGTGTGACCTCGATAGTCCGCGCCCCGCCGGTGTCGACATCGGCGACGGTGAGCGTGATCGACCGATAGCCGCCCGTGCCGTTGGCGGAGCCGAGGGTGAACTGCACGGTCGCCTGCGCATCACCCGCGACCAGCGAACCCCACGCCGGCGGTGCCGGCCTGCCCTCGACCGAGACGGTCACGGGCGAACTCGTCGCGCTGGAGCCCCCGTTGTTCGTCACCTGCAGTGCGAACGTGTACGTGCCATTCGCGGCGAGGTCGTCGATGACGATCCTGCCGATGTCGACCGCGGCGGTCGCCTCGATCACCCGCTGGCTGTCACCCCCCTGCACGACGCGCAACGCGGTCAGGCGTCCGTTGGCCGCGGCGAGAACGTTGGCTGCGGCCCAGCTCACGGTGATCTCCCCACCGCGCAGACCGCCACTCGCGACGGCGACCGGCGGGCTCGGCGGGCTTGCCGGACCTGCGGGTGTCACGACGCCACTCGAGTTCTCGGCGCTCGTCTCACCGGTCCGGCTCGTCGCCGAGATCCGGAAGGTGTAGTCCGTGCCGTTGCGCAGGTCCGTCACGACGAACGTCGCACGGTGTGGACTCGAGGACGACGGCGCACCGACCGTGAAGACGCCGGCACTGCGCTCCGGTGCGGGCCGCACCGTGACGGTGTAGGACGCAATGGGAGAACCCGCGGAAGATCCGGTCCACGAGAGCGTGACCTGGCCATCGCCCGCGGCGGCCTCGATGTTGCTCGGGCTGTCCGGCGGGCGATTCGCGGCGGACAAACTGACCGGCGCGCTGGGCTGGCCATCGCCGAATTCGAGTGTGCTGGCGGTGACCGTGAACGTGTAGTTCTCGCTGTAGTCGATTCCCTGGATAAGGCAACGCGTCGCATCGCCGACGCATCGGAACGAGTAACCGTTGGCGGGGTCCCGGACCGTGTAGTGCGAGATCGTCCCGCCGCGCGCGTCGGCCGCTGTCCAGGCGAGCAGGACGGCGCCGCCGCCAGGTAGTGGCTGGATGATCTCGGGCTGACCAGGCGGTCCGGGCCGACCCACAACAGCGAACACGATCGCAGCAGACGCCGTGCGGCCGAGCTTGTCCTTGATCGTGTAGGGAAGTCGGCCGGATCCGGAGAACTTCTCAGGCACCGCGACGGAGACGACGAGTCCGCGGGCGGTCGCAGTGCCCGCGGCACCGCTCCAGGTTGACGGCGTCACGGTCAGCGGCACTTCGGCGAACGGGTTGACGGTGCACCGCGCTAGATCGACGGTCACCGTCGTCCCGGCGGCGGGCGTTCCCGCGGAACAGTCGGTGGCACGCGGCATTGGTTGCGTGCTCTGCACGACCTCGACGTCGACGCGACCTTGCGCCGTCGTTCCGCCGATGGTGATGGTGAACGACAGCGACGTTCGGGTCGCGACCGGTGCGTCCTTCGCAGTGACCGAGAGAATGTTCCCGCGCGGACCGCCCAGGACCGCCCTGAGGCCCGACGACATACCGCTCAGTCGTGAGTAGGCGAACTTCCCGGCATCCTCGCGACGCGCCTCGGTGAACGAGTCGAGGTCGAGCGTCCTCGCCTTGTCCGAACCCGCCTCGACGAGCAGACGCTGCGTCGCGAAAACCGGCGGGATCTCGTCGACCGGAATGACGTCGACGACGATTGCGATGGTGGTCCTCTTCACGTCGGGGTCCGAGCTGCGAGAGCCGTCCATCACCTCGAACGTCAGCGAGGCCTTCCCCGAAGGAATCGTCGGTTGCACGAGGAAACCGGACCGAGTGACCGCAGAGACACGCACCCCGCTGGCGCTGATCGAACTCGCGCTCGTCAGCCCGACCTGGTGTCCTTCCGGGTCGACCGCGAAATCGGCGACGAACAGCTGACGGCTCGCGTCCGCCGGGACCTCGAACGACGGCAGCGGCTCGACGGGAACCGGCGCCTGGTTATCGTTTCGCGGCACGAAGATGAAGGCCTTGGACTCGCCGCCGTCGGCATCGTTGATCGTGTAGACCGCCCACTGGTCACGCGCCGCGCGGGTGACGCGGACGGTTTTCTCGTCGAGTCGGCGGGCGACGCCCGGCGGCCCGACCGCTCCCGGACGAGGCGATACGACGAGTTCCGTGCGAGGTCCCGTGGCGTTGGTGTCGTTGACGAGCACGGGGACGTCGATCGAGTTGCCGACACCGGTGACGGCAGGGAAGTCGTCGACGGCGGTGGGCGGCAGCAGCGGCGCTGTCGGGCTACCGGTCACACTGACAATTGCCTCGTCGGTGCCGCCATCGGAGGCGACGGAGTACCCGATCGTCAGCTGCTCGGTGCTCCCCCGCGGAACCGATACGGCAACGTACTTGCCGGACACCCGCGCCAGGACTTCCGCCGGCGTGACCAGGGTCTTGGCGAGCGTCAGTTCGTCGCCGTCCGGGTCGGAGTCGTTGGCCATGACGGGGATGGAGATGACGCGGTCGCGGTCGTTGCGGATCCGGGCTGCATCGTTGACAGCCACTGGGGGGCGTGGGGTGGTGGACGTCGGCGCGACACCGACCAGCACCTCTGCGTCGCCGGACAAGCCCCCGGAGTCGGTCACCTTGTAGCGGAACGAGAAGGTGCCGGATTCGGGGCCCGCGGTGTAGATGATGCGCTTGTCCTTGGTAACAGCAACGGTGCCCTTGGCCGGTGCGTCGACGGGTTCGAGCGTGACCGGATCGCCGTCCGGGTCGATCCCTGGCAGAGGAACGTCGACCGTGACCGATCGGCCGGCCAGGACGCGGGCCTCGACCGGCTTGGGCGTCGGCGCGCGATTGGGTGCGTCGTAGCCGATCACCTGCACCGCGACGAGTGCCGTCGCGGCTTGACCTTCGGGGTCGACGACGCCGTAGGACAGAGAGACCAGCCCCGGCTCTTTCGGCGCGAGGAGCCGGACCTCGTCGCCGCTGACGAACGCCTCGACCGGCCTCGACGCTTCGGCGGCCGGCAGCCCGGACGGCCGGAACGCGGCGTTGAGGCCGACGAGCTCGGGGTCGAGCTCGAGCTGTCCAGCCTCCGGGTCGACGTCGTTGCCGAGCACGCCGACGTACACCGGCTGCCCGACGCGAGCGACCACTCGATCGTTGCGTGCAGTCGGAGACTGGTTGGGCGAGTCCTCGCTGTCGCGACGGACGAGGATGAAACTCTTCGCCGGTTTCGAGCCGGCGTCGATCGAATAGGTCAGTGTCGCCGGGCCCCGGAAGCCCGGCTCGGCGGAAATCCTGACCAGCCGGTGCGCGAGTACCTCGATGGTCAGGTCGGGCGAGGACGAGCGGACGTCGGTGACGACCAGGATGTTGCCCGCCGGATCGACGTCGTTGGCGAGGACATCGACCAACGCCGGCCGGTCGGCGCGCACGAGAGCGGAGTCAGGCGCCGCGACCGGTGCCGCGGCGCCACCGGGCTCACTCGCGTCGATGCGCACGATCCCGAACGCTGACTGCGCGCCGGTCGCGACCTGATAGGTGAGGTACGACGAGCCAGCGGCGGTTGGCGTGATGCTGACACTGCCGTCGTCGGCGTCGACGGTGGCGCCCGCCTGGGCGGCCCCGTCCACCTTTGCCAGCTGCATCGGCGTCTTGCTGAACGAGATGTCGTTATCGAGCGGTCGCACTACGACGGTGCGGCCGACGAACGCGTGCACGAAGTCGTTGCGCGCCAACGGCGCCTGGGTGCCGGCGGCGACGACGCTGATGGTCAGAACGCTGCGCGCGGCCGCCTTGCCGTCGCTGACGTCGAAGGTCAGTTGCTTGTCGCCGACCTGCCGCCGCGCGTCCTGGTAGGTGATCTGCCCGTCCGCCCGGCAGGTGACGCCGACGGCAACCGGCGGGCAGACGAGCAGCAATGGATCGCCGTCCGGGTCGAACCATTCCTTCAAGACGTTGTGCGTGACCTTGCCACCCCGCATCACCGACGTCGACGAGGCGGCGCTCGCGGACAGCGGACGAGGCGGTGCGTTGCTGCTGATCGGAATCACGGGCACCGAGACGCGAGCGGTCGCGTCACCGCCGCGGCCGTCCGCGACGACGTAGCTGAACTCGGTCGCGCCGGTCGCGTCGGCAAGTGCGATGAACTGGATCGCCTTGCCGTTCTGGATGATCTGCGGCACACCGAGGTCGGGGTCCGCTTCAGTGGTGATCTCGGCGACGGTCAGCACGTCGCCGTCCGGGTCGCCGTCGTTGGCGAGGACCGGCAGGATCACGGTGCCGCCCGGGCGCACACCGAAGGTGTCCCGCGCAGCCACCGGCGGCCGGTTGGGCCGGTTGCGGTCCTCCGGCTTGATCTCCGAGTTATCCGACGAGTCCGTCTTGTTCGGGTCGCGGTCGGCGTCGTCGTCGCGGACGCGCGCGCTCTTCCAGTCCGCGAGCTGGCGGCGCGGATCGGCGAGCAGGAACGTGTTGCCGTTGGCGACGTCGTTGAGAACGATGCGACCGCGGTTGACGCGGAAGGCAAGCTTCGCCGGTCCGGTCGTGCCGACGGGCGTCAGGGCCGGCCGCGTCCCGTCGCAGGCGGTGAGCAGCGTCGGTTTACCGCCCCACGCGGCGTAGGCGCAGCGCCCGAGCCGCACGGGCGCCGCAGGCTCACCGGTGCCGCCGTCGCCGGTCAGTGTGGAGATCTCGCCGGTCTCCAGATCGATCTCGTAGAGCGCCCGCCCGGTAACGGCAAGCACTGCCGACGCGGCGGCGCCAACCTGCTGCAATCGGGCATCCGACGCTCCATCCGGGAGCTGCAGGTCGCGCCCGGGAAGGTGGACCCGACGTCCGTCGAGGAGGACGACAGGCGTCTTCCCGACGACCGTTATGTCCGCGTTCGCCGCCCGCCCGGCCAACGGCGATTCGGTCACAACGCCGCCGCCGGCGGACGCGGGCGGAATCGACACGAGCCGGGACTGCACCGGGGACGCGGCGTACACCGTGCCGTCCGCACCGACCGCAATCGCCGCGCCAGGCCCGAGCTCGGCATCGGGTCGGCCGGCATAGTCGCCAAGCGCCGCAGCGCCCTCGGTACGGGTCCACAGGGCGCCACTCGGGCTGAGTACGGCGACGACGCCGCCGCCGATCGCGACGCGGGCATCAGTAGGTAGCGTCGCGCCCGAGCCGGTGATCGCCGCTCCCGCGACGTCGACCGCGTGCAGCCGCGAACTCCCGATGTCGTTGAGCAGCACCGTCGGTCCGTCTTGGAGTACGTCGAATTGATCCGAGTGCGGCACGAGTCCGACGACCGACTGCCTGATCTCGGTGTTGAACAAGCCGAGGACGCCGTCCGAGGTGCCGGTCACCCACACACCGGCGTCGTTCAGGGTGACATTGGTCGCGGCCTGCCCGTTGGACACGATGGCCAGGGCGACGAGCGATCCGGCGGCAATCGAGAGCACGGCGGTCGAGGCGACCGCCGATCGATGCGCGCGCCGAAACGGCTGCACCGCGAACTCCCCTCCGTGGGTGTGCGCCTGCCGTGCCGCAGATCCGCTAGCGCGGTCCGGCGACGGACAAGTCGGACATCACTACGTCGAACGACCTGTCCCCGATGTGCACCGTCGATCCGGGCAGCACGTAATACCGCTGCCCGGGCACACAGCGCACCCGTTCCCGGTCGGGGCCGGTCACGGCTGATCCGTTGGTCGAGTGCCGGTCGCTGACCCAGAACCCGCGATCGTCGATACCGACCGCAAGGTGCGTCTTGGAGATGGACAACTCTCGATCCTCGATCGGCAACAGTTGCGCCGGCGGATCGCCAGGATCCGGCGTCGGACTTCTTCCGATCAGGGCGTAGCCGTGAATAGTCAGCGTCACCCCCCGGTCGAACGTGAGCCGAGGCGCCGTCGCGCTCAGGTTGAGGAAGCGCGGCCGCACTGCCGTCGCGTTGACGTCGATGTCGAACCCGCCGTCACGCGTACGGTCGGT
>JBDSAK010000372.1:0-2705 GCA_039922195.1 Mycobacteriales bacterium | reverse complement strand
CGGTCGGGCCCGACACCCAGGCTCGCGACGTGTTCATCGTCGACGTCGCGACCCGCGCGACCCGCCGCCTCCCCATTCCGCCCAGCCGTATCGAGAGTGTCACCTTCAGCGGTGACGGCCAGGCAGTGCTCATCGCGGAGCGTTTTGCCACGGTGTCCGTCACCGATCGCGCGCGGCTCATCGCCGACGGTGCCAGCGACTTCGTCGCCGTCCAACCGGGAGGGCCGGCGGTCGCCCTGAACAAGGGCGAAGGCGTCGTGCTCTACCCGGGGACGCTGGCGGCGACGTGCAGCGCTGACGAGTGCGTCGCCGGCCGTTGGTTGATCGCGCCACGAGTGGACGACGGTATCGGGCATCTCGTGTTCGGACCCGGCCCCGATCAACCGATCATCTACTCGACCGGCACCCTGCTCAAGTTCGTCTCCGGGGCGGATGGGCCAGCATCGGTCGCGCCGCTCGGGTCCGCGACGCCCGGGGTTCCGGTCGCGTTCACGACCGACGGTACAGGCGTCCTCATCGTGACCGCGACCGGGCTGGAGCTCATCGAGCTCCAGCGATCAGAGCGCTCCGGCATCCTGCGGTACACGGCCGGCACGCAGCGGGTGCTCACGAGCCACCACGTCCGCAGCTATCTCGGACAGAGCGATGGCGCCGCGCTGATCAACGTTACAACGGGTAGTACCAAGACGGTTCGCCGGCTGGAGCTCGTCCCCTTCGACGGCGGTAAGCCCACCTCGGTCGACCTCGATCCCGCCGTCAACGCCGTCGCCTGGTCGGGCGACTCGAACGCGGGCTAAGAGCGAAGGCGCCGTGAGACGTTCCTGGCCTCCTCCGACGCCAAGGAAGGGGCAATGCGGGTGGCAACGGAACCGACCGTACGAGACGTGACTCGAGACGTTGATGAGCGCGCAAACCCGCACGGAACGGACAGGGCGGTACTCAGCGTGACTCCAGGATGTGCCTTGCACGCCATGACGTGCCTGAACTGGCGTACGACACATTGACAAGCTGGTACTGCTTGTGCGATGGTTGCTCGCGCTAGGTCAGGCGCGGTACGTCTGCGGTTTGGCAGTGCGCGTGGATCCTGCTTTTGCCTGGCTCGTTTGGCTCGTTCCGAAACGACCGAGGGGATTTTCGTGCGTGTTTTGCGCATGGCGGTTGTTGCCGCCTTGATGGTCACTTTCGTTCTGTTTCCCTCGGGAGCGTTCGCCGGCACGGTGCCACTGCTGAGCTCGAACCCCACCTCGACGAGCGCGGGCCCGATCGTTTTGACGGCGGGCTCTTCAAGGACGATCAGCGTCAGCAACGCTGACAACAGCAAGTCGAGCAGCGCCCTGGTAGTCACACTCACCAAGAACCCGTCGTCGGCGGACTTTGCGGTCACCGCCGACGGATGCAGCGGCGTCTCCCTGGGGCCGAAGAAGAGCTGCTCGGTCACCGTCAGCTATACAGGCGCCACTCCGAGCGCCGTCGAGACGGCCCAGGTTATCGTATCTAGCAAGAAGCCGCGCGCGACCAGCACTTCGTACTTCAGCGCCGCCCCTGGGATCGTCGCGATGTCGCGCACTGCCGACGGTGGAGGCTACTGGCTGGTCGGCTCCGACGGCAGCGTCTTCGGGTTCGGCAACGCCAGCTTCCACGGATCACTGGCTGGTGCCACGCTGGCCCACCCGATCGTCGCGATGTCGCCCACTGCCGACGGTGGAGGCTACTGGCTGGTCGGCTCCGACGGCAGCGTCTTCGGGTTCGGCAACGCCAGCAATTACGGCTCGCTCTGAGGGTGGCTCCTGAATTTCCTTAGGCGAGCAACCGCTCGGTGAGCGTCACGACCCGTGCGCCCACATCGAACGCCGGGAGCGCGTCGGCTTCCCCTCGAGGAGCGCGAGGAGCGCCGGGACGGGTCCCGCCGCGTGGGGGCGGAACCTCTGAAGAACTGCTGACGGAACCGATGGCAGGAGCCGTTATCGCCCCCCCGGGCCGTGCCGTGCCCTTAGGGATCGGTGTCTTCATAGGCGTAGGGCGTACGCACTTTCAAGCCTGTTTGAGGCTGCAACGGCGGCGGGAGTTCGATGCGGAATGCTAGGCAATGCCCGCGAGTCAGTCCACGGGCAGCCCCGCCGTGAGCGGAGGACGCCGGATCAGCGGCACGGGGCAACAAGGGTGGCAACGGACTCGACCGTACTGGACGTGACTCGGGAGGCTTGGCAAGCGCTCACACCCGCACGGAGCGGGCGGGTCGGTACTCAGCGTGACTCCAGGATGCGCCTTGCACGCAGGAGGTCACCGGTTCGATCCCGGTAGGCTCCATTACGACGGTTCGCCTTCCCGCTGCCTTCGTGCCCGGCGGTCAGGCGCCCGGCAGGCGCGGCCGTGGGTGATCGCCCACGGTGTCGGCTGCTAACGCCGGGCTGAGCGCGCCGCTGGCGAGGTCGACGCGCGACAGCAGCGCCGCGCCCTGGCGACGAATACGACTGACGAGCCTTCGAGGTCGAACGTAGGCTCACGCGCCGAGCCGCCGCTGTCGGCGAGCGCCGCCGTCTAGGCTTCTCAGAGAACCGGGGCGCACCGCGCCGGGTCAGTAGAAGCGGGGTGGTAGGTGGCCGAAGAAATCGGCGTGCGTCTCCAATTGTTGACGTCTAGCGACGCGGTTCGGGCTGCCATGACGGAGTTCGACGAGCTTGGTCGTGACGTCTTCCTCGACAAAT
>JBDSAK010000371.1:0-4280 GCA_039922195.1 Mycobacteriales bacterium | reverse complement strand
CCGGCCGCCTGTCCCCGGTCGCTCGAGTCGTGCTGTTTGTCGACGTACTCGGCGGCATCGCCACGCTCGCCGTGGTGCTGGTACTGCGCGGGGAAGCCAGGACCGCCCCGTGGTGGGCACCGTTCGCCCTCATCGCGCTCACTGTTGCGGGCGAGCTCACCTACGTCCGGCTCCGGCACGGGGGCTCGACCGAAGACCTCACGCTGTTCGAGGCGGCCGTCGTCGTCGACATCCTCGTGCTGTCACCCGTCGCTGCCATCGCGGTGCCCCTCGGCGCTCTCGCGATCGCCTCGCTCCTTCAGCGCCGGTCGCCGATCAAGGCCGCGTTCAACATCGGCGCGTACGCCGTCGCGACGGCTGCACTTGTCGGCAGCTACCACCTGATAGCGGGCGACGGCCCTCAGTTCGGCGCGCGCTCGGTCCTCGGCCTGTCGGTCGGCGCGTTGGCCTTCGCCGCAGTCAACTTGGTGCTGCTGGCGCGAGTGCTGGCTGTCGTCGAAGGGGGCACGGCGTGGGCGGTCGTGCGCGAGGGCGCCCGCCTGTCGGCGTTCATGGCCCTCGGCAACGTCGCCGTCGGGTCGGTCGCCGTGGCAGTCGCGGGGGCGGCCCCCTTCCTGCTGCCATTCAGCGCGCTGCCCGCGGTCGCGCTCACCTATGCCTACCGCGCCGCCGCGCAGGAGAAGACCGAGCGCGAGCGGCCCACGTTGCTGCTCGACCTGTCGTCGCGGCTCGCGCGCCGGCTCGACGCCGACGAACTGCTGACCTCTTACCTCGACATCGTCCGGACCGCCTTCCACGCCGACGTCGCGCGCGCCGTACTCGCCTCGCCCGACGGGGGCTGGCCGGTCGTCGTCGAGACGATCGGCGAGGAGACAGTCCGGCGGCAGGCGACCACCGCGGACGTCGCTCTGCTGCACCGTGGATCCGGTTGCGGCGCGGCCTACCTCGACAGCGACCTGCCCGAAGGCTGGCAGCGGTGCCTGCTCGCGGGACTCGAAGCTGAAGATGAGCGGATCGGCGTACTCCTGCTCGCTACCAGGAGCAAGGGCGAGATCTCGCGCGGTGACGCGACGCTCCTGACACCGCTCGCAAGCGCGCTCGGCGTCGCGCTGCGCGGGGCCGAGCATCTCGAGCGTCTCGTCGAGGAGACCTCGAAGCTCAAGGCGGTCGTCGACCACTCGTCCGACGGCATCCTCGTGGTCGACGACCGCGGACACGTTCTCGTGTGGAATCCGGCGATGGCGGCGATGACCGGCGTCTCGGCGGAGGAGGCCGCCGGCGAGCATTTCGGCGAGCTGCTGACCGCTGTCGACCTGGACGGCCAGCGGCTCGAACCGGCGTCGGCGCTGCAGCAGCTCACGCCCTCATCGCCGCGGTTGACCGTCGAGCTCGGCGTCATTCGTGCCGACGGCGAGCAGCGGTGGTTGCGCTGCTCGCATGCCGCGATCTTCGACGGCGACGTCCTCAGCCGCGACGTCGTCATCGCGCATGACGTCACGCGCGAACGCCAGGTGGACCGACTGAAGGCCGACTTCATCGCGACCGTCTCGCATGAGCTTCGTACACCGATGACGCCGATCAAGGGGTACGCCGATCTGCTGCGGCGACGAGGGGAGCAGATGACCCCCGCGAAGCGCGCCGAATGCCTCGCCGTGATTGCCGAACGAGTCACGCATCTCGGTCGGCTGGTCGAGGACTTGCTGCTGGCGTCACGGATCAGTTCGCCGCTCGCGCCGCGGCAGAGTGTGGCACTCGAAGCGGTCGACCTCGCGGTTCTCGCAGCGCGGGCCGTCGCCGACCTGAGCCATGCCGCACAGAGCATCTCGGTGAATGTGCCGGAACTCCCGGTGCTCATCGCCTGCGATCCGATGCGCACCGTTCAGGTGATCACCAATTTGCTGTCCAACGCGATGAAGTACTCCGCCGCCGAGAGCGCGATCGACGTGAGCGTCACCGCGGCCGAGGACGGGAGTGCGGCCGTGGTCGTCCGCGACGAGGGCCGTGGTATTCCGGCCGACCAGCTCGAGCGCATCTTCGACAAGTTCCACCGGGTCGAGGACCCCTTGCTGATGACGACTTCCGGTACCGGGCTCGGTCTGTTCATAGCCCGCCAGCTCGCCCAGGCCATGGGCGGCGACATCACGGTCGAGTCCACGCTCGGCGCGGGCGCCACCTTCACGCTGCGCCTCCCGGCGGCGCCCGAACCCGCCGCCGGACCCGACGTTGAACCCACCCACTGTTCCGCACAGCCACAGTTGGTGGGTCCAACTTCGGGTCCGGCGGGGTAATCCCGGGACTCGCTGGGAAGCCGGCTCAACTCGCCCGGGCACCCCGATTGGGCGCGTTTGTGCTCAATCGAGCTAGGCTTCACGCTCAAGGGCGAGCCCGACATACCTAGGAGGAACCGTGGCCGAGAAGTACGAGGGCTACTGCGTGAAGTGCAAGGAGAAGCGCGAGTTCGACGGCGAGGTCTCCACCAGCGAGAACGGCCGCCGGATGGCCAAGGGTGAGTGTCCGGTTTGTGGCACGAAGATGAACCGCATCCTCGGCAAGGCGTAGTACTCCCCCGCGCCGCTCCGGCGGCGCACCAGAGCGTCTCAAGGACGGCGTACGCGAGCGTTGCGTACGCCGTCCTTGAAGTTTGCCCTCGCCCGGGTCGATGTCTGGATCCGACGCCAGTGCCCCCAGCGGCGAACCGGCGCAGCCGACCCGAGGCTTGAGCCGAGACGTGGGCGCGCTGGTCGGCGACGTGATCGTCTGGTCGTCGAAGGACGGCCTGCACGCGATGAACGTCACGCGCTGACCGGCCCGCGATAGCACAAGCCCGGCCGGCGTACGCCGCGACGCCCCAACTTGTGGAGCCGGCGCCCCCGCACGCGTGAGCTGTGGACTTCCCCGGCGCTGACGCGGCGTCCGCGGGCAAGCTCGTGCCGTTCCGTACGCCGGCTAGCTGCGAGGTGCCCGTGCGACCAGTTCTCAAGACCGCTCTCCACCGGCTGTGGCGCGACGCGTCGTGCGTGCAGCTCGGTCTGGACGCGCAACGCGCCGTCGTCCTCGAAGACGTCTCCGCTTCGGCCGGCACCGTGCTCGAGCTGCTCGACGGCACGCTCGAATGGGCCGACCTCGTTGCCGCCGCCGCCGACCGCGGCTGCGATCCGGCCGAGGCGACCGCGCTGCTGCAGACGCTGCTGGCCGGCGGGCTGCTCGAGGACGCTGCGGCCGTCCCCAGCGGGCTGCCGGTGGACGAGCTCGACCGGCTGGCCCCCGATTTCGCCCACGAGTCGCTGCTCGCGAGCAAGCCAGGAGCGGCCGCACAGACGCTGGTACGCCGTCGGGCAACCCGGATCGTCATCGTCGGTGCGGGTCGGGTCGGGTCGGCGATCGCCCGGTTGCTGGCCGCTGCCGGCGCCGGAGTGGTGACGGTGTGTGATCCGCGGCCCGCCGTCGCGTCCGATGCCGGACCCGCCGGGTTTCCGGTGCCGCGCGACGGCCGGACGCGCGCCTTCGCCACGGCTGCGGCCGGCGCGCGGTCCCGCGGCCTGCGGCTCCAGCCAACCCGGTTGGTGTGCGACGACCCACGCCTCTACACCGATGTCGCTCTCGCGATCCTGGCCCCGGATGTGTACGCCGGACCGGCCCCCGGTCTCGCGGCTGCGCTTGCCGCGACGCGGACGCCGTACCTGCTCGCGGCCGTGCGCGAGACGCGCGGCATCGTCGGCCCGCTGGTGCTGCCGGGCGTGACGTCGTGCCCGCGCTGCCATGACCTCATCCGCGCCGACACGGACCCGGCCTGGCCCTTGCTCGCCGCTCAGCTCAGCGTCGGACGGCCCGGCGTCGTACCGGCGTGCGATGTCGTGCTGGCGACGCTCGTCGCCGCGGTCGCCGTCGGACAGGTGCAGGACCACATCGCCGGCCGGCAGGTAGCCGCGCTCAGTGCGACCCTCGAGATTCCGCTACCGCAGTGGCGGCTCGTCCGCCGGCCCTGGCGGACTCACCCAGCCTGCGGCTGCACGACGGCCGCCGCATCGTGAAGGCGGCCGGGGCCTGACGAACATGGCATCGTAGTGGCCATGCCCCCCATCCCCCGCAGCGCCATCGCCCGCACGGCGAAGCTGGCATCGCTGCCACTGGGAGTAGCCGGTCGCGCCGCCTGGGGGTTCGGCCGGCGCGTCGGCGGCCGCCCGGCCGAGGTCGTCGCGGCCGAACTGCAGGCCCGGACGGCGGCGCAGATCTTCAAGGTGCTCGGCGAGCTCAAGGGCGGGGCCATGAAGTTCGGCCAG
>JBDSAK010000370.1:0-12275 GCA_039922195.1 Mycobacteriales bacterium | reverse complement strand
GCCGCTTCGGTCAGCGCGCGCGTCGTCGTGAACAACGCGAGGGTTCGGCCGCCGGCCGCCTCGATCAAGGTGGCGAGTTCGTCGATCACGGCTTGCGCGTGCGCCGCAATGGTCGACCCCTGTGGTGCGGGAAAATCTCTTGGTATATAAAGCATTCCCTGCCGGCTGAAGTCGAACGGACTGCCGACGTCCAGACCGTTCCACGCGGCGGGATTCGGCCGATCGGCATCGGCGACCGGCTCGGGTTCGGGCAGTCCGAGGCGCCGGGCGGGGATGTCGAAGCCGCCGGCCACCGAGAGTGTTGCGGACGTCGCGACCACCGTCGTTTCCGAGAAGAGGTCGCTCGCGAGCAGCCGGCCGACGTCGAGCGGCGCGACGCGCAATCTCGTGTCGCGGGTCGATTGGCCGCCGCGTTCGACCCAGACGACGTCGTCCGCCGTACCAGCCTGCGCTCGGTCGAGGGTCTCGATGACCATGAGCACGAGGTGCCGCAGCGCGAGCATCTTGGCGTCGTCGTCCTCGTTGCCACCGAGCGTGTTGCTGCTCTTGAGCGACTCCAGCACCCGCGAGAGCGCGGCGCGTGCAGTCACGGCAGCGCCCGCGATGTCGCTCGGGAGGGAGCGCATGCGCCCATGCGGAGCCGCGCGCAGGGCGTCGCCGAACGCTTCGACGGCGTCCTCGAGCTTGCGTGCGTCCTCGGCCGGAAGGTGGGCCGCGCACCGAGTTACGAGCCGGTCGAGAGACGCCGGTGTGCACGTCGCGCCGACGACGTCAGTGACGATGTCGGCGAATTCATGCGCCTCGTCGATCACCGTCACGGCATGCTCGGGGAGCAGGTTGCCGCCGGACATCAGGTGCAGCGCGAGCAGGTGGTGGTTGACCACAACGACGTCGGCCAGGCCCGCCCGGTCGCGGGCGTGCTCGGCAAAGCATTCCGACGCGCGGCCGCATTTGGTGCGGCCCGGACATTCGCCCGGCGGCATCGAGACCGCCCGCCACACCTTGTCGCTCACCGGCGTCTCGAGATCTGATCGGTCGCCGGTGTCGCTGTCAGAGGCCCACGTCACGACTGTAGCCACGTCGCTCGCGGAGTCGGCGTCGTACATCGCCATCTCCGGATCGTCCGCCGCCGAGTCACCGCGGACCCGGCAGTAGTAGTTGGAGCGACCCTTGAGCAACGCGAAGTCGAATCCCGCGCCGAACCGCTCGGTCAGCGTGGCGGCGAGTTCTGGCAGGTCCTTGCCGACGAGTTGTTCCTGCAGCGCCTTGGTCGCCGTCGAGACGACGACCCGTTCGCCGGAGCAGATAGCGGGCACCAGGTACGCCAGCGATTTGCCGGTGCCGGTGCCCGCCTGCACCAGCAGATGCCGGTGATCCTGGATGGCTTCGGTGACGGCCGCCGCCATCGCCCGTTGCCCAGGCCTGGGTTCGCCGCCGGCCATCCCGTCGACGACTGCCGCGAGTACGTCGTCGGCGGCAGGCAGTCCAGTCACCGGGGCATCGTTTCACCCAGCCGAGGTCAACCCCGGCCATGCACACGTCGATGGGAAGTGGGACGACGGGAGCACCATGGCCACCGGCACCATCACCGCTGGTACCAGGACGACATCAGCAAAGCCGACCATCTTCGCGGCCGCCGTGCTCGCTGCCAGCGCCAGCCTCTGGACCGGGCTGCAGGCTGCGCTTGCGGCCGGGCACGGCCGCGAGTCAGCGGCGGTCGTCAGCCGCGTTGCCGCCCAGCATCCGGACTTCTCGCGACCCGATACCGGGGCGTCGTACTGGGGACCACTGGTTCTGCTCGGCACCGTGCAGTTCGTCGCACTGGCGTCGCTCGCCCTGGTGTTCGTCATAGCGGGCCGCCGGCGCAGCTGGGCGCTTCTCGGCGGACTGCTGTTCGTGCACCCCGAGCCTGGCAACCTGCTGCTGTCGTGGCTGCGCCCGATCGGCATGGGGTGGACCGGGCCGTGGGTGCAGGACGGCATTCCCGTCGGGGAGCCGATTCCGAGCAATGTGGCGCTCTACGCTCCGACCGCGGTGGGCACCGTCGTCGATCTGCTGATGATCGCGGCCGCCGCGGTGGCCTACGTCCTGCTGACCCGGAAGGCCCCGCGGCCGGCTCTCGTGCCGACCGTTGAGGTTGCCCGCCGGCTTGCGCTGCCGCTCGGACTGGTCGCGTTCGCCAGTGTCGGATTCGGCCTGGTCAATCCCAATGGCGGGGACGCCGCGCGGACCGTTCCACTCCTGGTTGTTCCCCTTGCCGCCGCGTTGCTCGCGACGACCCGCCTGCCCTCGGGCCGGGCGATGGCGGCGGTCGCGGTGGCGGCCTTCGCGGCTTCGCCGGGTGTCGGGTATCTGGTCGCCCCCGGTCTGCACGGGTCGTGGTCGGCCCAGTCGTGGACGGCCCAGTCGTGGTCTGCCCAGTCGTTCACGGCCATGGCCGGGTACGCCGTACCGCTGGCGCTCGCCGCGGCTGCCGGCGCGCTGATTGCGGTACACGGTCCGGCCATCGCCGGTCGCTACCGGCGGGCTGTGGGGCGGCCGGCCTCGGCTCAGACCGCGTAGTCGCGCACCTCGTCGAGCACGACGCGGCCGCCGACTTCGCTCGTACCGTCGTGGCCTGGTCGCGCGCGCAGGATCGAGCCGTTGCCTTGCCAGATCTCGATCGGCCGGCCGACGAGCGCGGTGAGCCGTAGGGCGGCGGACCCGGTCGCCTCGTCCTCGTGGATCCCGGAGGCCGATGCGAACACCCGCGACCGGATGATGCCGCCGTCCTCGTCGACCCAGGCCCAGTACGACGTGTGCACATGGTCGGGCTGCATGGGGTCTGTCAGGCCGGCGACGAGGCGGGGGTCGGCCAGCTCGATGAACTGCCATTGCGGACAGAGTTCAGGCCGGGCGCGGATCCATACGTCAGCACCATCGGTCCAGGTCGGAATGTCGCCGGCGCAGGGACGCAACACCTCGGCGGGCGTGCCGACCTCAGCGAGGAGCCACGCGGTCCCCACCAGAGGGTGCCCAGCGAGCGCCAGCTCGTGGGCCGGCGTGAAGATCCGCAGCTCTCCCGTCGCGAGGTTGTCGAGAAAAACCGTCTCGCTGAACGCGAGGTCGGTGGCCACGACCTGTCGCTGTCCCTGCGAAACTGCAGTGCCGTCGAGAAAAACGCCCAGCGGGTTGCCTCCGCCGCCGGTCTCGTCGGTGAACACCCGGAGCACGTGCAGCGTCGTGGTCGGCATGTGCATGTGCTTACCATTGGGTGTCCTCGTGAACAAAGGAGTTCTCATGCGTCGGTGGGTCCTCGCCGCGGTTTTCGCGTCGGCGCTCGTGTCAGCAACGCCAGCAGCTGCCATCACCGATGGTGTCGCGGACGGCAACGGGCACCCGAGTGTCGGCGGACTTGTGTCGGCGACGCAGTACTCCGACGGCACCTGGCTCTACTGCAGCGGCACGCTGATCTCGCCGACGGTATTCGTCACGGCCGCGCACTGCGGGGAAGACGGCGAGCGGGTCGCTGTCACGTTTGATCCGGCGTACCAAGCGGGCGACAAGCTCTACTACGGGACGTTCGAGGCCGACCCGCTCTACAACCAGGCGCAGAGCGACACGCATGACCTCGCGGTCGTTGTCCTCGACAAGGCAGTCAAGGGCATCACGCCGTCACTTCTGCCTGAAGCCGGGTCGCTATCCGGGCTGTCGTCAACGCAGCTATTCACGTCCGTCGGGTACGGGGCGTACGAGGTGACCAATCAGCCCGGCGGTCACCAGTTCCTCTACGACGACGTGCGCATGGCGGCGACCGGCACCCTGAATGCGACGAACAAGACGTTCCTGCGAATATCGATGAACCCCGCAACAGGTAACGGCGGCACGTGTTACGGCGACTCTGGCGGGCCGAACTTCCTCGGCACGACCAACATCGTCGCCGCGATCACGATCACCGGCGACACGGTGTGCCGGGCGACCAACGTCGTCTACCGACTCGACACGGTGTCGGCGCGCGCATTTCTCGGGCCGTACGTCGTGTTGCCGTAGCCGCCAGCAGGACTATCCGACCGGGGGTCAGGTGGGCCGCGAGGGCGACGTCACTACGATTCGGTCATGGCCGCGGATCGGATGTCGGAGTCGGGACTGCCCATCAAGGGTGTGTACAGCGCGACCGACCGCGCTGCCGGTGATCCGGGCAGCGAGGTCGGCGCGCCCGGCGAGTTCCCGTACACCCGCGGTGTCTACGCCTCGATGTACACCGGCCGGCCGTGGACCATGCGGCAGTACGCCGGCTACGGCTCGGCCCGCGAGTCGAATGCGCGCTACCACGCTCTCCTCGCCGCCGGTACGACGGGGCTTTCGGTCGCCTTCGACCTGCCGACGCAGATGGGCTATGACAGCGACAACCCCATTGCCCGCGGCGAAGTCGGCAAGGTCGGCGTCGCGATTGACTCGATCGACGACATGCGGGTGCTCTTCGACGGGATCCCGCTCGACGACGTGACGACGTCCATGACGATCAACGCGCCCGCCGCCGTACTGCTGCTGCTCTATCAGCTGGTCGCGGAAGAACGCGGCATTGCTGGAACGGCCCTGCGCGGCACCGTGCAGAACGACGTGCTCAAGGAGTACATCGCGCGCGGCACGTACATCTACCCGCCGGTAGCGTCGTTGCGACTGACGACCGACATCTTCGGCTACTGCGCGAGCGAGCTGCCGCAGTGGAACACCATTTCTGTGTCCGGATATCACATGGCCGAAGCCGGCGCGACGCCGGTGCAAGAGATCGCGTTCACCCTCGCGAACGGCATCGAGTACGTCCGCGCCGCCATCGCGGCCGGCCTTGCTGTGGACGACTTCGCCCCGCGGCTCGCGTTCTTCTTCGTCGCACGCACGACGCTGCTCGAGGAAGTCGCGAAGTTCCGCGCCGCTCGGCGAGTGTGGGCGACAGTGATGCGGGACGAGTTCGGCGCGCGCGACGCCAAGTCGACGATGCTGCGGTTCCACACGCAGACCGCTGGGGTGCAACTCACGGCGCAGCAGCCTGAGGTCAACATGGTGCGAGTCACGCTGCAGGCCCTTGCTGCGGTCTTCGGTGGCACCCAGTCGTTGCACACCAACTCGTACGACGAGGCAATCGCGCTGCCGACGGTGAAGGCTGCGACGCTCGCGTTGCGCACGCAACAAGTGCTCGCGTACGAGACCGACATCAGCGCAACCGTCGACCCGTTCGCGGGCTCGTACGCGGTCGAGTCGATGACCGATGACATCGACGCGGCAGTACGAGCCTTGATGAAGCGCGTCGAGGACTGCGGCGGCGCGGTTGCCGCGATCGAACAAGGCCTGCAGAAGAGCGAGATCGAGCGATCGGCGTACGACGTCGCGCGCAGCATCGAGTCGGGCGAACGGATCATCGTCGGCGTCAACACGTTCGTCGCGCAGACAGAGGACGAGTACACCTCGCTGCTCGTCGACCCGGCGATCGAGCGCGAGCAGGTCGCCCGGTTGGCAGAGGTGCGGGCGACCCGGGACGGCAACGCCGTCGGGGCACTGCTGCGCGAGCTCGGGGAGACTGCGCGAGGCAACAACAACGTGCTGCCCGCATTGCGCGAGGCGCTGCGAGCGCGATCGACCGTGGGTGAGGTGTGCGACGTGCTGCGCGACGCCTGGGGCGTCTACCGGCCGGTCGAGAGGTTCTGAGGGACGTCGAGCGCCACGACGCGTGACTCGCTCGGCCGACGCTTCGCGCGGCCCGCATACATCGCAGCGTCCGCAGCCACGATGAGCTGATCGATGACGTCGGGATCCTCGATCGTGGAAAGGTTCGCGGCGCCGACACTCACGCGTACCGGCCGGCCGCCGGGCCCCGAGACACCGCTCGTGGAGAGGTCGCGCTCGACCCGGTGCGCTAGCTCGTCGGCATTCGGCGCCGTGCCGAGCGTGACGACAACGAATTCGTCACCGCCCCAGCGGGCGACGACGTCACTGTCCCGGCCCCCTGCTTTCAGCGCGTCGGCAACGGCGACCAGTGTTCGGTCACCCGCCTGATGGCCGAGCTGGTCGTTGACGCCCTTGAAGTTGTCGATGTCGAGGACGATGACGCCCACGTGCTCGCCGGTACGGCGCGCGGTCCGGACCACGTGTGCGGCGACGAGCGCCAGCCCGCGCCGGTTGTAGACCTGAGTGAGGGAGTCGATGACCGCCGCGCGCTCGGCGTCCTCGGTGACCTGGAACAGCCGAGCCAGCGCGGCGCGGCGCCCGGTGTTGATGATCGCGCAGCCGCCGACGGCGAAGCCGATACTTGCCGCAGCCGAGCTCCACTCCGGCGTGCCGAAATCCGGCGCGGCGAAAGCGAACCAGCCGACGACCTGCACCGCGACGGTGAACAGCGCCCATCGCTGCGAAACGATGCACATGCCGGTCAGGATGATGACCAGCGCCATGTCGAACGTCAGCATCGGATTGCCCACCAGCGCCTGGTTCAGGATCGTGTTGGCCCCTGCGACCAGAGCTACCGCGCTGTAGAGGGCATGCGTGTGTTCGGCTGCCACCGGCCGCCGCGCGGTCCAGGCCCACAGGAGCAGGTACAGAACGCCGAACACGCCGGCGACCGGCGCGAGCAGTCCGGTGCCGGGCAGGTGCCTGGCCAGGTGCACCGGAACGTACGCCAGACTGGCCACGCCGACCACGAGAATGGCCGGGCGCAGAGTTGAACCGGTCTCGCTGTCGTAGAGCGCCTGAAGGCGGGCAGCGGCCATCGCGTCGAGCACCGGACCGCGGTGCTCGCGTGCGCGCGTCAATCGGCCCATGCGGCTTCATCGGCATTCCGGGCGCGACAGGGTACGTGCACTCGGAGCAGGCTTCCCCTGCCGGACGGCCCAGCGGGCGGTCAGCCGTCCGCGGCCGCTGCGCAGGGCGCACAGACCCCGAAGACCTCGACGCGGTGCTGTACGTCGACGAAGCCGTGCTCGCGGGCCACGGTCTCGGCCCACTGCTCGACCTGTGAGTCCTCGACCTCGACCGCGCGGCCGCATCGCCGGCAGACCAGGTGATGGTGATGGCCGACACTGCAGCGCCGATAGATCGACTCGCCTTCGTCCGTGCGCAGGACGTCGATCTCGCCGGCGTCGGAGAGCGCCTGCAGCGCGCGGTAAACGGTGGTCAGGCCCACGGCGTCGCCGCGCTGCTTGAGCAGGTCGTGCAGCTGCTGAGCGCTGCGGAAGTCGTCGACCGAAGCCAGCACGGCCGCGACGGCGGACCGCTGCCGGGTCGACCGCCCGGGTGTCGTGCGCTCGACGGTCATGGGGACACGACCGAACGGGTGCGGCGAACCGCGCCGACGATGACCATCGCCGCGAACAGCGCTATGGCGAGCAGAACGATCGTCCCGCCGGTCTGTGTCTTTTGCTCGAACGACAGCGCCACGCCGGCGACCGAAACGACGACGCCGATCAGCATCGACAGCACCAGCGTCGAGCGGAAACTGCGGCCGACCAGTTGCGCGGTTGCCACCGGCACCACCATCAGCGCGCTGATCAGCAGCAGCCCGACGATCCGCATGGATACGACAACCGTGACCGCCGTCATCACCGCGAGCAGGAGATTGAGGCGCAGCACGGGCATACCCGCGGCGGCGGCGTACTCCTCGTCGTGGCTGATCGCGAACAGTTCGTTCGACAGCCCGAGCGCGACTACCAGGACGAGAACCGTCAGAACGGCGAACACCGCGAGGTCGCCGCGGCTCGTCGTACTGATCGAGCCGAACAGGTACTTGGTCAGCGTGGCCGGCGTACCGCCCGGAGCTCGGTCGATGAGGACGACGCCACCCGCGATGCCGCCGTAGAACATGATCGCCAGGGCGAGATCCGCGCTGGTGCGGCCGCGCCAGCGCACGAGTTCGATGGCGACGGCACCGAGGATGGCCGTCGCGAGCGCCACGGGCACCGGGCTTGTTCCGGTCAGCAGCGCGAGCGCGACGCCGGTCAGCGCGATGTGTCCCATGCCGTCGCCGATCAGGGCGAGCCGGCGCTGCACCAGGTAGGTGCCGACGGCGGGCGCGGCGAGGCCGACGAGAAACGCGGCAACGAGCGCGCGTTGCATGAACGGGTAGCTCAGCATGCTCAACTCAACAGCCCCAGGCCGGATGAACGCGGCTGTTCACCGTGCGAATCACCCTCGTGCGGATGCGGGTGCGGGTCGAAGTCGTCGTGCGGCGCGTGGCCGGCGTGATCCGCGATCGGGCCGTCGCAGGTGATCTGGCCGGCGCCCATGTCGACGACGCGGGTGACGAGCGGCCCGATCGGGCCGAGCTCGTGGGCGACGAGCACGATCGTCGCGCCGAGGTCGATCAGCGACGCGAGGGTGCCCGCGAGCAGCAGCTGACTCGCTGCGTCGACGCCTGCCATCGGTTCGTCCATGACGAGTACGTCGGGCTCCCCGGCGAGCGCGCGCGCAATGAGTACCCGCCGCTGCTGTCCGCCTGACAGCGTCGACATGCGCGCTCCCGCCTTGTCGCGCAGATCGACCAGCTCGATCGCGCGATCGACCGCGTGCCGATCGGCAGTTGTCATCGGCCGGAACCACCTGCGCCGGGCGAGCCGCCCGGTGGTCACGACCTCGCGAACCGTTGCTGGAATGCCGCCGCCGATCGACAGCCGCTGGGGGACGTAGCCGACCCGATGCCAGTCGCGGAATTCGCCGGCAGGGGTTCCGAACAACTCGAGTGCGCCAGCAGTCACCGTGGTCGATCGGAGGATCGTCTTGACGAGCGTCGACTTGCCCGAGCCGTTCGCGCCGAGCACTGCCACGACCTCGCCCGGCCGCACCTCGAAGTCGATCCCGGAGATCACCGGCGCGTCGCCGTACCCCGCCGAAACACCCGACAGCGAGACGATCGGCGCATCGACGCCCGTACTCAGGTGCAACCCGGGCGTCATGTGCAATCCAGGGCGGACCGAAGGGCCGCCAAGTTGGCGCGCATGACCGCAAGGTAGTCGCTGCCCTGCGACTCGTCGTCGATGCCTTCGATCGGGTCGAGCAGCGCGACCTTCGCGCCGCTTTCCCGGGCAACCGTCTCGGCAACCGCGCGGCTGACGAGCGGCTCGAAGAACACGGTCGTCACCTTCTCGCGCCGTACCACGTCGGACACCCGCGCGATGTCGGCGGCCTTGGGCTCGGCCTCCGGATCGACACCGGAGATGCCGACCTGCGTCAGGCCGTAGGCCCGCGCCAGATACGCGAACGCGGCGTGGGTCGTGACCACGGTGCGACTCGCGCAGTTCGCGAGGCCGCTGCGGATCTCGCCGTCCAGCGCGGTGAGCTCCGCACGCAAGAGCCCCGCGTTGACGCCGTACGCCGACGCGCCACTCTTGTCGGCGGCGGCGAAGCGCTCCGCTACGCCGTCGCCGACCTTCGCCAGACTCAGCGGATCGAGCCAGAAGTGCGGGTCGTGCTCCGCGTCGTCGTCTCTGTTGTCGTTGTCGGCCATCATGTCGACCCACGTGACGGTGCCCACGTCGAGGGCCTGCGCCTTGCTGTCCCCGAGCGCGTCGTCGATCGCCGGTTGGAAGCCGCGCAGGTAGAGCACGACGTCCGCGTCGAAGATCGCCGTCAGGTCGTCGGTCGACGGCTCGATGTCGTGCGGCTCGGCTCCTGGCTTGGTCAGCGGACTGACCCGCACGCGGTTGCCACCGACCTTCATCGCGACGAACTCGAGTGGGTAGAACGCCGCCGCGACCAGGACCCGGTCGCCCTCTCGGCCCGCTGCCCGGCCTCCTCCGCAGCCGGCCAGAGCGAGCGCGACAGCGGCGGCGAAACACCCGACGCTTCTCCTCCTGGACATGACAATCATTATCAATAACGCGACGGGCGCCGTCAACCGGCCCGGGCGCTAGAACTCGGCGATGCCTCGGCACGGCCGGATGCGCAGGTCCTGTACGTAGTCGTCGGGCGCGCCGGCCTTCTCGGCCGCATCGGCCATCAGCCCGATGTAGCGAGCCGACGGCAACCCGCCCTCGTAGTGGTTGAGCACGTAGGTCCAGGCCAGCGGTTCGCCGTCCAGGGTGTGCACCCGGAACGAGATCTTTGAGTACACGCCGGTCGCAAAAAGCTCGATCTCGTCGAGCCGGTGTTCGTCCTCCTTGTTGAGGTCGTACAGGACGACGAAGACCTGGCCGCCCGGCTCCTCGGCCAGCGTGGCGATCGCGCCCTCCCAGCCCATCTCCTCGCCGCCGAACGTCAGCCGCCAGCCGTCCAGCCACCCCGTGCCGATGGCGGGGGAGTGCGGGCAGCGGCCGAGCATCTGCTCGGCGTCCATGTTGGTGCCGTAGGCGGCATACAGACCCATGCGCGAAGATTAGCGGCGGCTCCCTACAGGTGGCCCTGTCCAACACGGTGGAGGTTTCTCGGTGCGGGTCGCGATTCTCGGTGGGGGCCCGGCCGGATACGAGGCAGCGCTCGTCGCGGCGCAGCTCGGGGCGCAGGTCACCGTCGTCGACCGCGACGGCCTTGGCGGCTCGTGCGTGCTCACCGACTGCGTCCCGTCGAAGACGCTGATCGCCACTTCCGAGCTGATGGAACAGCTGGCCGGTGCCGACGAACTCGGTGTGCGCTTCAAGAGCGCCGAGGCCAAGCACGCCTCGTGGGACGACGCAGATCCAGCGTCTCCGCCGGATGTGGTCACCGTGTCCGCGCCGGTCGTCAACGCACGAGTGAAGCGGCTCGCCCTCGCGCAGAGCATGGATGTGGCGGCGCGGCTCGCGCGCGAAGGGATCGACGTCATCCAGGGCACCGGCATGTTCGTCGAGCCGCACCGCATCGCGGTCGCGCAGACGGTCGCGGGCGAGGGCTCCGGCGAAACGATGATCGAGTCGGACGTCGTGCTCATCTGCACCGGCGCTCACCCACGGGTGGTGCCCGGCGCAGAGCCCGACGGCGAGCGCATCCTCAGCTGGCGCGACGTGTACGACCTGACCGACGTGCCCGAGCGGCTCGTCGTCGTCGGGTCGGGCGTCACCGGCGCGGAGTTCGCGAGCGCGTTCCAGGCGATGGGTTCGGCGGTCACCCTGGTCTCGAGTCGCGACCGCGTCCTGCCGGGCGAGGACGCCGACGCCGCCGGTCTGATCGAGAGCGTCTTCTCGCGCCGCGGCATGACCGTCGTCAAGCAGGCGCGGGCCGAGAGCGTCCGGCGTACGACGGATGGCGTCGTCGTCACCCTCGCTGACGGTCGCGAGATCGCCGGCTCGCATGCGCTGATGACGGTGGGGTCCGTTCCGTCGACCGACGGCATGGGGCTGGACAAGGTCGGCATCGTGGTCGACGAGCGCGGCTTCATCACGGTCGACAAGGTCAGCCGCACGTCCGCCCCCGGCGTGTATGCCGCGGGCGACTGCACGGGGGTGCTGATGCTGGCGTCGGTCGCGGCGATGCAGGGGCGCATCGCCATGTGGCACGCCCTCGGCGAAGCGGTGCAGCCGTTGCGTCTCGACACAGTGTCAGCAACCGTCTTCACCGACCCGGAGATCGCCGCGGTGGGCGTGAGTCAGGCCGACGTGGAGTCGGGCGCCGTGCTCGCGCAGACCATCAAGCTGCCGCTCGCGACGAACGCACGCGCCAAGATGCAGGGCGTCACCGACGGCTTCGTGAAGCTGTTCGCCCGGCCGGGTTCGACGACGATTCTCGGCGGCGTCGTCGTTGCGCCCCGCGCGAGCGAGCTCATCTTGTCGGTGTCGCTCGCCGTGCAGCACGGCATCACCGCCGAGCAGTTTGCGCACACCTTCTCGATCTATCCGTCGCTGTCGGGCAGTCTCACCGAGGCGGCGCGGCAACTGATGCGCAGCCCGCCGGCCATACCTGCTGCCGGGAGCTGACCGCTGTCGCTGTCGCCAGGCCTCACTGGTGGGTGTGGTCCGCCAAGGTATGCAGGGCCCGCGCGCAAGGTGGCCACGCCCGCTGGCCGAGCAGGTCGCGCCATTCGATTTCCACCGTCGTGACCACCCGGGCCGCCTGATGGCAGAAGGCTTCTCCTTTCTTGGTCAACCGCACCCGGGCGGCCCGGCCGTCGAGCGGGTCGGGTCCGACCGTCACGTATCCGAACTGCTCCCGTTCTTTGACGAGAACGCTCATCCCCTGCCGGGTCATCTGCGCTCGGTTGGCGAGATCGACGACCCGTGAGCCGCCCGGCTCGAGGCCGGCGAAGACCGCCCAGTGCGAGGGCCGCACCTGTGCGTAGCCGAGGTCGGCAAGTCGGCCCACGATGTCCGCGTTCACTGCCCGGAGCGCTCGCTGCAGGAGCC
>JBDSAK010000369.1:0-9864 GCA_039922195.1 Mycobacteriales bacterium | reverse complement strand
CATCGCCGCAGCCACCATCGGATCACTCGCTGCCCGGACAGCCGCCCGTGTCCCCGTTTAGAACTGGCCGTCGTTGGATGCAGTGCGCCGGCCCGCACGGGTGCGAACCATCGCTCGCAGCAGGTTGTACGACTTAGTGTCGTAGCATGCCCGAATGACGATCGGAGCGTTGGCCGTATCCGGCGTGCAGACGACGGTGTTGAGCGGCTCGCTCCTGTTGGCCATGCCGCTGGCGCTCGCGGCCGGCGCGGTCTCGTTCTTTTCGCCGTGTTGCCTGCCGCTTGTTCCGGGTTACCTTTCGCTCGTCACCGGCCTGACCGGCGAGGAGCTCGCGATTGGGGCGGACTGCGAAGGCCCTGCCACGACCGGTGTGCGCAGCCGCGCTCGCGTCGTCGTCGGCACTGCTCTGTTCGTACTCGGATTCGCTGTCGTGTTCGTTTCTTACGGCGCGCTGTTCGGCGGTCTGGGGTTCGTGTTGCTTCGGCACCAGACGGTTATCAACCGAGTGTTCGGCACGATCACGATCCTGCTCGGGTTGACGTTTCTCGGTGTGTTCTCGCGCTTCGCGTTCACCGGCCGCGAGTTCCGGATCCACCGATCGCCGCGCGCCGGACTTCTCGGCGCGCCGATGCTCGGAGTTCTGTTCGGCGTCGGATGGACGCCGTGTATCGGACCGACGCTCGCGGCGGTACTCGGGCTGTCCACTGTCTCCGGTACGGCGCTGCGCGGGGCGCTGCTCGCGTTCGGTTACTCGATGGGACTTGGCATTCCGTTTCTCGTGTCGGGTCTGGCGTTTCGCAAGGCCGCACGGGCCTTCGCTTTCGTACGCAACCACTATGTCTGGGTGCTGCGTGCCGGCGGAACACTGCTCGTGATGATCGGCGTGCTCGAGGCGACCGGCGCCTGGGCGGCGTTGATCGCCCGCCTGCAGGGGGTGATCAGCGGCTATGCGACGCCGCTCTAATCCTCGTTCACTGCGGCTAATCGCCGTGGTCGCCGCGGCAGTAATCCTTCTCACCGGCTGCGCGTCCAACTCGCGCCCGGCCGCCGGGCAGCCGCAGCCGCTGCCGGAGATCACCACTGACGTCTGCCCCACCGCGAGCGGAACGTCTGCCGCTGCTGCCCCGGGAGGCCTACCGGACCTGAGCTTTGCCTGCCTGGGTCACCCCGGGCAGGTGACGCTGAGCCAGTTGCGCGGCGTACCGCTGATCGTCAATTTGTGGGCGTCGTGGTGCCTGCCGTGCCGCAACGAAATGCCCGCTTTCGAGCGGCTGCATCAGGCATTGCGCCAGCAAGTCCGCATCCTGGGCGTCGACACGAAGGACGCGGAGGATTCGGCGCGCGCAACGATCCAAGCGACCGGCATCAGCTACCCCAGCGTCGCCGATCCGCACGGCACGCTCCGGGGCGACCTGAAAGCCCTTGGCTTGCCGGTCACCCTCTTCGTCGCTGCGGACGGCAGGGTGCTGGAGCAGCACCTCGGCGAATTGAGCGAGCGCGACATGCGTGACCGGGTTGCCAAGTACTTCGGAATCACGGCTGCCCCGCTGTAGTTCTGCTACTGCGACTACGATGTGTAGTAGTTGGGATGAATGGAGGACTTGATGGGGCCGACTCCGGCAGCGACCACGATCGATCCGCCTGTGGTTTTCGAGGTCAAAGGGATGACCTGCGGGTCGTGCGCGGCACGCGTGCAGAAGGTCTTAGCCCGCCAGGACGGCGTGCTCGACGCGCGCGTGAACTTCGCCACACGCGAGGCAGACGTTGATATTGCACCCGGTGGACCCACCGCCGCTGCACTGGCCGAGGCGGTGCAGCGGATCGGCTACACGCTGACACCGGCGACCGTTGATGCCCCATCGGCGGCCGGCGTGGAGTTGGACGAAGAGCGGCGGCTCTGGCTGCGGCGGGTGCAAGTCGCATGGCCGCTGGCGATCGCGGTGCTGTACCTGAGCACGGCCCGGATGGGCGCCGCATGGGCGGCGTACGCCGCGTGGGCGCTGACCACACCCGTGCAGTTCTGGGTCGGCGGGCCGATCCTGCGCTCCGCGGCGGTCCGCGCCCGCGCCCGGCAGGCGAACATGGACACACTCATCGCGATCGGGACCCTTGCGGCGTACCTGTTCTCGGTGGTGCGGGTAGTGACCGGCGGGCAGCACGAGCACTACTTCGACACCGCGGCGCTGATCATCGCGTTCATCGTGCTCGGCCGCTATTTCGAGGCGCGGGCCAAGGGTCGCGCGTCCCGCGCGATATCCGCGTTACTCGAACTCGGTGCGAAGCAGGCGCGGGTACGCCGTGACGGTGCTGAGGTCCTCATCGACGTCGCCGACCTCGAGGTGGGGGACCTCATGGTGGTGCGCGCGGGCGAGAAGATGCCGACCGACGGCGTGGTCGTCGAGGGTGCGAGTGCGGTCGACGAATCGATGCTCACCGGCGAAAGCGTGCCGGTCGAGAAGGGCCCCGGCGACTCCGTCGCGGGCGCGACGGTGAACGCCTCCGGGCTGCTCGCGGTCCGCGCCACCCGCGTCGGGGCGCAGACCGCACTGGCACAGATCGTCCGGCTGGTGGAGGCCGCGCAAGGCTCGAAGGCGCCGATCCAGCGACTCGCCGACCGCATCGCCGCGGTGTTCGTGCCGGTCGTCGCCGCGATCGCGCTGGCGTCGTTCGCCGGCTGGTTCATCGCCGGTGACGGAGTGCGGGGACTCGTCTCGGCGGTGGCCGTGCTCATCATCGCTTGCCCGTGCGCGCTCGGCCTCGCGACGCCAACCGCCATCATGGTCGGCACCGGTCGCGGCGCAGCGCTGGGAGTGCTCATCAAGGGCGGCGAGGTTCTCGAAGCGTCGCGGCGCATCGACGTCGTCGTGTTCGACAAGACGGGAACGCTCACCCAGGGCCGGATGCGGCTGGTCGAGGAGGCCGGCGATCCGGACACGCTGCGGTACGCGGCGAGCGTGGAGATGGGCAGCTCGCATCCGGTCGGCGAGGCCGTCGTCGCGGCCGCCCGCGACCGTGGGATCGTCGTCCCGCCGGTGATCGGGTTCGAGAACGTCGCGGGGCTGGGCGCGCGCGGCCAGGTCGATGGGCGCGACGTGGTTGTCGGGCGTTCGTCGCTGCTGGGCGATGTTCCAGCGGACCTCGCGGCCCGCGGCGCGGACATGGAGGAGCGCGGCCTGACCGCGTTCTACGTCGGCTGGGACGGCGCGGCCCGCGGCGTGCTGGCCGTGGCCGACACGGTGAAGCCGGAATCGGCGGCGGCGGTCCGAGCGCTGCACGCACTGGGGCTGAAGGTCGCCATGATCACCGGGGACAACCGGCGTACCGCCGCGGCGATCGCCGAGCAGGTCGGCATCGACCGGGTGTTGGCCGAGGTGCTACCGAGTGACAAGGTCGCCGAGGTGCGCCGCCTGCAGGCTGAAGGGCTGCGCGTCGCGATGGTGGGCGATGGCGTGAATGACGCGCCCGCCCTCGTCCAGGCGGATCTGGGCATCGCGATCGGCACCGGCACCGATGTGGCGATCGAGGCCGCGGACATCACCCTTCTCGGCGGCAGCCTCGACGGGGTCAGCACCGCTCTGCGCCTCGCCCGACGCACCTACCGGACGATCTGGCAGAACCTGTTCTGGGCGTTCGTCTACAACACGGTGCTCATCCCGGTCGCCGCGTTTGGGCTGCTGAACCCGATCCTGGCCGGCGCGGCGATGGGCGCCTCGAGCGTGACTGTCGTTGCGAACAGCTTGCGCCTGGGCACGTTTGGGCGGCGGCGCGGCTAACAGTCCACTCGACACAGCGTGCTACGACATGTTGTAGTTGCAATTCGGCTTAGGGCAGGGAAGGGGTAGTGCGTGCAGGTCTGGACCGTGTTCGTGACCGGGCTCGTGGCCGGCGGCGCATCCTGCAGCGCAGTCCAGGGCGGCTTGCTGGCCGGACTGATCGCCCGTCGCAAGCCGCCGCCGGCGGTCGTCTCCAAGCGCCAGCAGGGCAAGCGCGCGAAGACCCGGCCGCCGCCCCCACCGCTGCCGTGGTGGGACGACGCCGTGCCAGTCGGCGGCTTCCTGGCCGGGAAACTCGTCTCCCACACCATTCTCGGCGCCCTTCTCGGCCTGCTCGGCAGCAGAGTCCAGCTCGACTTCCGGACCCGCGCCTACCTGCAGATCACCGCCGGGGTCATCATGCTGCTGCTGGCCGCCAACATGTTCGGCGTGCGCTTTCTACGCGTGCTGGTGCCGCAGCCACCCGCTCGGGTGGCCCGGCTGATCCGGCGCAACGCCCGCTCCGAGGCGATGGCCGCCCCAGCCCTGCTCGGCCTCGCCACCGTCCTGATTCCCTGTGGGATCACGCTCAGCGTCGAGTTGCTCGCGATCACGTCCGGGTCGCCGCTGACCGGTGCGGCGCTGCTCGCGGCGTTCGTCGCAGGCACCACACCGCTATTCGCCATCCTCGGCTACGCCGCGCGTCGTTCCGCTACCGCGCTGCGCGGCCAGCTGGCGAAGGTCGCCGCGGTCGCCGTCGTCGTCGCCGGGGTCGTGTCGATCAGCACCGGCGTCGCACTGGCCGGCGGACCCTCGCTCACCTCGGCGCTGGGCCGGCTGAATGGCGGCGGCGCCAAGTCGGCGAGCGTTCCCTTCAGCTTCGAGCCGGAGCGGCCCATTGTGGGAGCGGACGGCGTTCAGGACATCCGTATCAAGGTGGGCAACAGTTCCTACACGCCCAGCCGGTTCGCGGCCAAGGCCGGGGTGCCGAGCCGTATCACGCTGGTCACCAAGGGGGTCCGCGGCTGCACCCGCGGCTTCGTCATTCCCTCCGCCGACTACCAGAAGGTGCTGCCCGAAACGGGGGAGACAGTGATCGAGCTCGGTGTCTCGCAGGCGGGGACACTGAAATACACCTGCTCGATGGGCATGTACCGCGGAAGCATCAACTTCACCTGATGAGGAGACGCCGTCGATGACCACCGCCACCATTGAGGTGACCGGAATGCACTGCGCGAGCTGCGGTCTGCTCGTCGATGACGCGGCCGAGGACGTTGCCGGCGTCCGCTCGTCGCAGACGGATGTACGCCGCGGCCGCACGACCGTGGAGTACGACCCAGCGAAGACGTCCCCGGAGCTTGTCGCCGCAGCGATTACCGCCGAGACCGGATACCGCGCGGAGCCCGGCGCGCCGTTGCCGACGGGCAAGTGACAGTCGCGAAGGACTCGCATCGAGCGGGCGCCGTGCGTCGCGGCGTCGCCAACAGCCGGCCGGCCGCAGCCGGTCGCTCGAAGCAGTCGGAAGCGTACATTCGAGGCACGCCTGGACTGGCAGTCATTGGTCACGATCGGCACGATGGGCACGTCGGAGGGAAGAGCCGGAATGGCACAGCTTGGTGAGCTTGAACGAGCGGTGATGGAACGCGTATGGGCGTGGCAGCGCCCGGTTTCGGTGCGCGACGTCGTCGATGACCTGGTGCGCGAACGCGACCTGGCTTACACGACCGTCATGACGATCATGGAGCGGCTGCACCACAAGGGGTTCCTGAGTCGCGAACGTGTCGGCAAAGCGTACGTTTATGAGGCGATGTCGACCCGTGAGGCCTACACGGCCGCGCTGATGAACGTCGCGCTCGCGACCAGCAACGACCGGCACGGAGCGCTCGTCCACTTCATCGACGAGATGGATCCGGACGAGGTGGAGGAGCTGAGACTTGCGCTCGCGAAGGTGCGCCGCCGCGGTCGGGTGCGCTGATGCTGCCCGCCCTGGCGCTGGCTCTACTCGCCGCGCTCACCGGCGTCGCGATGCCGCGTCTGCTGACGCGTCTTCCGCTGGACCGCGCGCCGCGACTCGGGGTTGTTCTGTGGCAGGCGACCGGGCTCGCCACCCTGCTCGCCGGCGCACTGGCGCTTGCCGCCCTGGCGGTTCCGTTGCCGGCGCTCAGTTCCGATCTTGGGCGAACGCTGCAGGTCTGCGTGATGGCTCTCCAAGAGGCGTACCGGTCGCCGGCCGGTCACGCGATCCGTGCGTTGGCGGGCGTCTCCCTTTTGTTGGTGATCGGGCGGATCGCGTTTGGACTCTGGGCGAGCCTGCGAAGGGCGGCGCAACTGCGCTCCCGACACCGCGATCTGCTGGCTCTGGTCGCTGTAGATGTCCACGGTCTCGGCAACGCGGTCATGGTCGACCACCCGGCGCCCCTGGCGTACTGCGTGCCCGGTCGGCATGCCACGATCGTGCTGACTGCGGGGGCTCTTCGCGCGCTCGACCGCGATGAGCTGCAAGCCGTGGTCGCGCACGAGCGCGCGCATCTCGCCGGCCGGCATGCGTGGGTACTCAGCGGCGTCGAAGCGCTAGCGACCTCATTGCCCTTCGTCCCGGCGTTTACAGTGGCGCGGGCCGAAGTCGCCCAGCTTCTTGAGATGCTCGCCGACGACGCGGCGGGACAGCGGCACGGCGGTATCGTCGTAGCCAGCGCGTTGTTGACTCTGGGCCGGTCGTGCGTTCCGGCTGGCACGCTCGGTGCCAGTGACACCAGCGGTGGACAGCGCGCGCGCCGCCTCTTAGCCGGCGCGCCGAGACTCCCGCTGGCCGCGGGCATCGCGGGATACCTGGCCGCGACGTTGCTGATTGCCGCACCCGTCGCTGTCATCGCTGCTCCGGCAGCTGCGGCCGCGACGCGAAATTACTGCCCTATCCACGCCGACCGCGTAGTGCGCTGACTTCGGCGCGGCTCGGACGACGACTCCCACATCCTACAAGCTGTAGTAGACTAGGTCCGCGCACCCGCACGACGACCACTCCGGTCCTGAGAACGTGCGCTGGATGGGATGACCCTCATGAAGCTGTGCTTCGATCGCCGGGTAGTCATCGCGCTTACCGTTGTGGGCGTCGGCGCGTTGGCGTTTTCACCAGCACTCGCCGTATCGCTGCTTCCCCTGTTGATTGTCGCGGTGTGCCCCTTGTCGATGCTGTTCATGATGCGGGGCATGTCGAGTGGCGGCCATTGCACGACTGGCACTGGACCCGGTGCCGAGGACAAGCAGCTGTCGCAGCAGGCGACCAGCGACGTGCAAGCCGAGCTGCGTGAACTCAAGGAGCAGCAAGCGGCAGAGCTGGCCGGCCGCAGTCGCGCGTAGCGCAGCCCCGTAGTTGCAGCTCGCCCCGCAGTTCCCGGTGGGCTGTCCGGCTGGATGGTTCATTCATGCCATGTCCATACTACTTACGACACTCTGTCGTAGATCGCAGAACCTGGAGGCACGAATCGTGCGAGCGTTGCTGCCGTCGTTGGCGCTGTTGGCCTGTCCGCTAGGAATGGGCGCGATGATGTACATGATGACCCGGCGTGGCAAAGCCAACCCGGACGAAGCTTCCTCGGCCCGCGACCGGCGCATTGCCGAGCTCGAGGCCGAAGTGGCGCGTAGGCAGTCCGACCCGCCGATCGAACGCCTGCACAACAGCTGACGAGCGGGGCAGCGCTGTGTCCGCAATCTTGGTGGCCACGACCATCATCGCCTCATTCCTGGCGGGGATGGTCGCGCTGGCCGCACCGTGCTGCCTGTCGGTGATGTTGCCGGCATACCTGGCGACGTCTTTCCGGCGCCGGTCCGCGCTGGTAGCGATGACCTTCGTGTTCGCGGCGGGACTCGCAACGGTAATGCTGCCGATTGCTCTGAGTGTGTCGTGGGTGTCGTCGCTGATGCGCAGCAACCACTTCGCGATCTACGTGGTCGGCGGCCTGGTGATGTTCGTCTCCGGCGTGTTCATCCTCGCGGGGCGGTCAATGCCGATGCGGATGCCGAGCATGCGAGCGCGGCGTCACCGCGGCCCGCTGGCCGTGTATGCGCTGGGCGCATTTTCTGGCGTTGCCAGCGCGTGTTGCGCCCCGGTTGTCATCGGCGTACTTGCTCTGGCCGGCGCCACAGCTTCGCTGCCGGCGGCGCTCGCAGTCGGGGTCGCGTACGTCTTCGGCATGGTCGCTCCGTTGTTCGTGCTCGCGGTGCTGTGGGACCGCTTCGACCTCGGCCGTCGCCGATTGGTTGCGGGCCGCACGGTAACAGTGCGGGTCCGCCGCCGAGTGTTCACGCGGGACTTGCCGACGGTGCTGTCGGGAATGACGATGCTCGCCATCGGGCTGCTGACCGTCCGCCTCGGCGCGGCTGGCGACGGCATGACGTCGTCGGGGTGGCAGCGCACGCTTTCAGCGTCCGTGCAGCATGTCGCGCACTCGATCGTCGTGGCAGCAGGACGGCTGCCGGGCTGGGTGAGTGCCGGTGCGGTGTTGGCTTTCCTGCTCGCGCTGGCCTGGATGGCTCTCGATCGCTGTCAACAACCAGCGATCCAGGGTGCGGGTTCGTCGGCTGCTCGTGCTGCTCAACGCTGCGCGCGGCCGTCTGACAGCGCAGGGCGACGCCGTGAGTTTGCGTGCGCTGCGCGGGCAGCCGGTGCTGCTCTACTTCCAGGAAGGGCTCGGTTGTCAGCCCTGCTGGGATCAGCTGTCGGCGCTGAAGAAGCAGGGCGAGGCCGAGTTGGGAAAGCTCGGCATCACGAAGATCATCAGCATCACAACCGACCCGCCAGGGGCGATCCGGCAGAAGGTTGCCGACGAAGAGATCGCCTACCCGGTGCCGACGGACGGTGATCTCGCCGTCTCAACGCAGTGCGAAACCAACGACTACGGAATGATGGGCAGCTCAAAAAACGGCCACACGTTCATACTGATCGGACAGAGAAGGCAAGATTGCCTGGCGCGCGGACTACGGTGGCAAACCGGACTACACCATGTTCGTCCCTGTGGACACGTTGCTGACGCAACTGCGCGTCGGTATACAGAGTCGCAAGCTGTGACTGTAGTAACAGTGATCACCGCCCCGGACTGTCATTTCTGCGCGCAAGCCAAGGCGACGCTGTCCCGGATTGCCCTCGAAGTGCCTTTCGATGTCGAATACGTCGACGGCGCCACCGAGCGCGGCCAGGAACTCGCGGCGCGCGCCGGTATGGCCTTTCCACCAGCAGTACTCGTCGACGGCGAGCCCTTTTCCTACGGGCGACTCTCGGAGCGAGCACTGCGGCGCGCACTGGCCGCGCGTGGCGCGCGTGCTGGCAGCTAAGCCGCATTACCGCCTGCTCGTCCGTCGCCGCCGGCTGACGGCCGTCGTGGGCACGGTGCCGTCGCAGGCCCGACCTCGCCGCCGCTCGGCTGCGCTGTGCGCGGCGGTCGCATTTCTCGCGATGCCCGTCGGTCCGGTGGCACCGGCGTACGCACACGCATTTCTGTTGCGGACCTCGCCGCCAGCGGACGGGTTGGTGGCGCGCTCACCCGCGTCGATCGAGTTGACGTTCAGCGAGCCGGTGACGTTGCCGGCCGGCGCCATCACCGCCTCGACGCGTCGGGCGGCCCGATCGCTGTCGGCACGCCGCGCTCCAGCGCGGACGGGCGAACGGTCACCGTGCCCGTGGGTGGCCAGGTCACCGGCGCGGTAGAGGTGCGGTTGCGCGTCATCGGCGACGACGGCGACCTAGTCGATGGTGCTTTCGGGTTCGGTGTTGGCTCGGCGGCGCCGATGCCGCGTCGCGGAGCTGGCCGGTGGCCGCTCGCGCCCACCCTGCGCTGGCTGCTGCTTCTCGGGTTGGCCGGCGCGCTCGGAACGGCGGTGTTGTCGCTCGTGCTGCCGGCGGCTGCTGGCGCGCAACCGCCGGCCTTCCTGCGGCGGTTGAGCGCCGCGAGTGGATTGCTCGTCGTCGCGGCCGTCGCGGCGTCGTCGTACCCGCTGCTCGCCGCCAGCGGCCTGACGACGTCGCGAGCCGGCAGGTTCGCACTCGTCGAGTTCGTCGCGGCCGCGACCGGGGTGCTCCTGACATTGGCGACGCGATGGCCGGTGCTGCCGGCGGCCA